>JADGBD010000367.1 GCA_015231665.1 Gammaproteobacteria bacterium | reverse complement strand
AGTATCTGATGGCCGCTCCGCTCAGCCAGCGCTTTCTCGCTAAGTTGACGACATTGCGCGCGGAACTCTCAGGGAAATGGGCAGCGCGAGTGGTTTTACAGTAACCAGGCAGAAGCACTGCCTGGCAAGACTGCGTGGCCGCTCGATTCCTGCCATCTGCTACAGCGCCTATTCCGCCTTGGGTCAGTGTCTGTCGGATGACAACTGCTGGTCAGACCCTTACTGTGAAACATCCTTGGCAAATATCGAGT
The DNA here is from genome assembly GCA_015231665.1 of Gammaproteobacteria bacterium. Lineage (GTDB taxonomy): Bacteria > Pseudomonadota > Gammaproteobacteria > Chromatiales > Chromatiaceae > Magnetovirga. The sequence goes on along the minus strand of JADGBD010000367.1, from coordinate 2,286 downwards.
CCCGAGTCCCGAACCCCGAGTCCCGGAGCCACCAAAAGATGTTTCATGTTCCGGGGTGGTGCTGCCCGCTCCATGTCCGTTAGGCCGACTGCCGCCCCTCACCGACAGCTAATCGACCAACGCCTGGCGCAGCAACTCCAGTTGTTTTAGCCCGGAGGCATAGTCGTAGCCGGCCACGGCACGCTCCAGTTGTTGCCAGGGTTCGCGCATGCCCGAGTCCTCCAGCATGGGCGCCAGCTGGTCGAGCGTATCCCTGGCGGCGAAGTCATTTTGTTGCAACTGCCGGCTCAGCTGATCCAGCAACGGCGCCAGGGCCTGCCGATCCGGCCCGGCGGCAATGGCATCCACCCCCGCCGCCTGCGTCGGTTGCGCCAGGGTTTCCAGGCCGGCTATCAGGGTCTGCAGGGCCTCAGCCAGGGTCTCGAGCCGCTGCTCCACCCCCTCTCCGTTGCCACAGGCCTGCTCCAGCCCCCTGGCTGCGGCCTCCAGCGGGCGCATGCCCAGGTTTGCCGCCACCCCCTTGAGGGAGTGAGCCTGGCGCTGCGCATCCTCGGCCTGACCTTGCTGCCAGACCCTGTCGAATCGATCGACAAAATCCCGCTCGGTCTCGAGAAAGCGCAGCAACAGCTTGCGATAGAGCGCTTGGTTATTCTGCGTGGTGCGCAGGCCGCTGGCCCGGTCGATACCCGGCAGATCATCCGGCACCCCGAGCTCCTCAACGCCCGGCAAGGCTCGCAGGGGTGGCTGTGGCGGTTGGCTCGGCGTGATCCATTTGCCGAGGATAATGAAGAGTTCATCGGCGTTGATCGGCTTGCCGATGAAATCGTTCATGCCGGCCTGAAGGCAACGCTCCTTGTCACCGCGCATCATGTTGGCGGTCAGGGCGATGACCGGCAACCGGGCATGGCGCTGGTTCTGGCGCAGCCGTTGGGTGGCTTCGTAGCCATCCATCACCGGCATCTGGCAATCCATCAAGACCCCGTCGAAGGCAACCCGGTCGAGCAACTCCACGGCCTCGGCGCCGTTGTCCACCGTCTCCACCAACAGGCCGTTGCTGCTGAGCAGCTCGAACGCCAGCTCCTGATTGATCAGGTTATCCTCCACCACCAGCACCTTGGCGCCCCGCAACCGCTCTATGGCGTCACTGGCATCCAGCCGGTCGGCCAGGTTCAGCGATGCCGGTTCAGACGGCACCCCGGTCTGCTTCTTCAGCCTCAGGCTGATATGGAAGGTGCTGCCCTGCTCCGGCGCGCTCTCCACCCAGATGTTGCCCTGCATCAGTTGGGTCAAGTGCTTGCAGATGGACAGCCCCAGGCCGGTGCCGCCAAAGCGGCGCGTGGTCGAGGAGTCCGCCTGGACGAAGGGGACGAATAGCTTGCCCATCTGCTCCTCGCTCATGCCGATGCCGTTGTCGCGCACCTGAAAGTGCAGCAGGGCATCCTCCTCGGTCTCTTCCTGCAAGTCGACCCTGACCGAGATCGCCCCCTGCTCGGGGGTAAACTTGACCGCGTTTCCGGCCAGGTTGATCAGAATCTGGCTGATGCGCAGGGGGTCGCCGACCAGGGCGGTGGGCACCGAATCACACTGCACGCATTCCAGCGAGATCGACTTCTCCTGGCACTTGAGGCCGATGATGTGGCGCACGTTGTCGAGCACGTCGCACAGGCGGAAGCGCGTCTCCTCGATATCCATCTTTCCCGCCTCGATCTTGGAGAAGTCGAGGATGTCGTTGAGGATGCCCAGCAGGCTGTGGGCCGAGCTGTGGGCCTTGTCGATGAAATCGCGCTGACGCTGGTCCAGTTTGGTCTGCAGCACCAGATGGGTCATGCCGATGATGCCGTTCATCGGTGTGCGCAGCTCGTGAGACATGTTGGCAAGAAACTGCCCCTTAGCCAGGTTCGCCGCCTCCGCCGTCTCCTTGGCCGCCGCCAGTTCGGCGGTGCGCTCCTCCACCAGGAGCTCGAGGCGTTGGCGGTACTCGACCAACTCGTCCACCAGTTCGGTCTTCTCCGCGATACTGCCTTGCAGGCGCTGATTGCTCTGACTCAGGTCACGGTGCAGGCCGGCCAGGCGCTCGATCATGCGGTTGAAGGCAAGGGCCAGTTCGCCGATCTCATCGCGGGAGCTGGATTCGAAACGGAAGTCGTACTGGCCGCTGCCCACCTTGAGGGTGGCGTCTCGCAGATCCCCCAGGGGTTTGGACAGGCGCCGCGAGATATACAGGCTGACCAGCACGGTGAAGACGATCAGCAGCACGCTGCTCAGCGCGAGCCACTGGCGCGACCG
>JADGBD010000366.1 GCA_015231665.1 Gammaproteobacteria bacterium | reverse complement strand
GCTCGAACCGGCCTAACTCGGCGACCTTTGCGCTTCTTTGCGTACTCTGCGTCCTGGATTTTCGCCTTTTTGTTCAGGACTCCACTGGCGGGGAACCCATCTGGAACCCAGTCGGACTGCACCTTTCAACTCGGGAAAATACCATGTTCAAAAATCTGCGGCTCTGGGCCAACATCATGCTTGGCTACGGCATTTCCCTGGTGCTGGTGGTCGGTGGCATGCTCAGCAGCGAGCTGAACAACATGGAGGCGGTGATAGCTACCGCCGAGCGCGCCGAGCTCAAACAGCAGGCGGAGTCCATGCTCGCCGCCGTGGCTACAGAGACGCGCATGGCCGAGGCCATGAGCGCCTTGCTGGCGAACATGCCCGAGGTGCAGCAACGCTTCGCCGACGACGACCGTGACTGGCTGCGCGATCAGCTGGTGCCGGCCTACAAGGTGCTGGAGAAGGAATACGGTGCGCGCCAGTTCCAGTTCCACCGGCCGCCGGCCTTCTCCTGGCTGCGGGTGCACAAGCCGGAGAAATTTGGCGATGACCTCTCCAGCTTCCGCCACTCGGTGATCAATACCAACGCCAAGCAAAGCCCTACCCGTGGTCTGGAGACCGGTGTCGCCGGTCTCGGTGCCCGCGGCATAGTGCCGATCTTCCACCAGGGCAAGCATTTGGGCTCGGTGGAGTTCGGCATGTCCTTCGGCCAGGCCTTTTTCGACGAGATCAAGGCCAACCGCGGCCTGGATGCGGGCCTGCACATTCAGCGTGAAGACAAGTTCGAGACCTTTGCCGCCACCTTCGGCAAGGAGCCGCTACTGTCCAAGGAGATTCTCGCCAAGGTCATGCAGGGCGAGACCCATTACGGCGCTGGCCAGCTTGGCGACACCCCGGTGGCCATCTATGCCACCCAGGTCAAGGATTATTCCGGCGCGCCCCTGGGGGTGCTGGAGGTGGCCATGGACCGCAGCCATTACCTCAGCCTGCTGCAACGCAGCAGCAAAAACGCCTGGACCATCGGCTTCTTCGCCCTGCTGCTGGGCCTCGCCGGCGCTCTGCTCACCGGCCATCGGCTGAACAAGCGTCTGAACACCGTGGTCGAGGGGGTCAATCAGGTGGCCGCGGGCAATCTCACCCGTCCCATAGTTGATGACGGCAGCGACGAGATCGGCGCCCTGGCCAAGGCCACCGAAGGCATGCGCCAACAGCTGCACGACCTGGTGGCGAGCATGGAAAGCAACGCCGCCCGGGTGCTTCAGGCGGCGCAGGAAATCACCGCCTCGGTGGACAATCAGGCCGCCACCTCCAGCCAGATGTCTTCCTCGGTATCCGAGATCACCTCGACCATGGAAGAGCTCTCCGCGTCTTCCTCGCAGATCGCCGAGAACTCCGAATCCGTGGTCACCATCGCCAACCACACCTTTGAGAACGCCCAAAGCGGCGCCGATGCCATGCAGGTGATGGTGGATTACATGCGCGACATCCGCCAGGACAATCAGGACAGCATCCAGGAAATCCTCAATCTGGGGCAGAAATCCAAGGAAATCAGCAAGGTCATGGAGATCATCAATACTGTCGCCGACCAGACCAAGCTGATTGCCTTCAACGCCGCCCTGGAGGCCTCCAGCGCCGGTGAGGCCGGTCGCCGCTTTGGCGTGGTCGCCGCCGAGATTCGTCGTCTGGCGGACAACGCCACCCAGTCCACCGGCGAGATCGAGACCAAGGTAGCCGAGATCCAAGACTCCATCAGCCGTCTGGTGGTCACCTCGGAAAAGGGTGCCAAGGGCATAGAGGAGGGCATGCAGGCCTCGGCGCGCACCGCCGCCCGGCTCAACGGCCTGGTCGAGGACGCCAGCCAGTCGGCCGACTCGGCGCAGCAGATTTCCCTGTCCACCCAGCAGCAGAAGACCGCGAGCAAGCAGGTGGTCACCGCCCTGCGGGAGATCGTCAGCGCCAGCAGCAACACCGCCGAGGCGATTCGGCGCATTTCTACTATCTCGCGAGAGATGGCCACCCTGTCGGCGGACCTGAAAAAGGAAGTCGAGGTATTCCATCTCGACGGCAAGGCGGCAAGCAACCAAGCCGGAGGCTGAGCCATGGCCAAAGTTCGCGTCCTCATCGTTGATGACAGCGCCACCCTGCGCGACATCATCCGCGAGCTGCTGCAGCAGGACGAGCAGATCGAGGTAGTGGGCGAGGCGGAAAACGGCGCCCAGGCCCTGGAGCTGACCCTGAGCCTGCGTCCCAGCGTCATCACCATGGATCTGCAGATGCCGGTGATGAACGGCATCGAGGCGATCAGCGCGATCATGGCCGAGGTGCCCACGCCGATTCTGGTGCTCAGCAGTCTGGCGGAGGCCAGCACCGCCTGCGAGGCCATAGGCCGCGGTGCCTTGGAAGTGATGGATAAAAGCCCCAACTCCCTTTCTGCCCAACTCTGCCGCAAGCTGCGCATGCTCGCCGGGGTCACCGTGATTCGCCACTATCGCAGTCGCCATGCCCAGGCCCAGCCCCAGGCACCGGCAAGCAGCGCATCCCAGGCCAGTCTCGCCGATGGGCCGACCCCGGGGGCGATC
>JADGBD010000365.1:2065-2565 GCA_015231665.1 Gammaproteobacteria bacterium | reverse complement strand
GCGGCAAGAATGCGACGGCTGCCGGGCGCTATTCCAGGATCTCGAGGCGGGCCACTTGGACAAGGCGCTGGCGGGGCTTGAACGACTGGCGACCTCGGCCGCCGGGCAACGCCAGGATGGCTATCGCCGTATCGCCGGGCTGGTGCACCGACAAGCCGCGAGCGAGCCGGGCTGGGACTGGCGCCTGGGCGTGCCGCTGCACGAGAAGTGAATGGGGAGATTCGACGCATGAACACAAACGTCGACAGCAAGACGGGCCACTCAGGCACCGAACCGGTCTATTGCCTCACCGATCTCGATCCCGAGAGGCTTTAGCTCGACTTGGACCCGAGCCCGGATCGTCCAGATGCCATGGCGAGCGCTGATGTGGCTTGTCTCCACCCACCTCCAAGCTATTCGGGCAGCCTTGTCCTGGTTCTACCTCCTGCATATATGGACCCATGCAGTCGTCCGCGACCGTTGCGTCCACTCACGGCCCAATAGTTTTTCAATCTGGCCTG
>JADGBD010000365.1:0-1979 GCA_015231665.1 Gammaproteobacteria bacterium | reverse complement strand
CAGCAACCAGAGATTGCTGGTCAGCGGCGCATACTCGGCGGCGACAAACTCCAGGGCCTGATGCTCCAGGCCTGCACCCTGATAAGCGGGAAAGATCACCAGTTGCTCGATCTGCACCCCCCTGAGCCAGGGGTACCTGAGACAGAGCAGGCCGGCCAGGGCCTCACCGCTACGCAGCAGATAGCGCCTTGAGCCCGCCTCCGGGTTGAGCAGAAAGGCCGCCAGCGCCTCGCGGCTATAGCCCTGGCGCTTCCAGGGATTCATCCCGGCAATCTCCTGGGCCAATTGCTCAGCCAGGGCGGGCGGACAATGCTCAAGGGGCTCGAATTGGGGCCTGATGTTCATGCTCTGCTTCAAATAAAAAGGGCGCTGCAGTCACAAGACTACAGCGCCCTCTGGCTTTCAGCCAGCCTCCCAGCATCCAAATGCTGCTATGGGATCAGCCTCAAGCCGCCATGCTCAACATCAGCTTGTTCATCCGGTGGACAAAACCCGCCGGGTCTTCCAGCTGACCGCCCTCGGCTAGCAGGGCTTGGTCGAACAGCAAACGCGCCAGCTCCTTGAAGCGTTCGTCGTCCTGCTCCGCCTCCAGCCGCTGCAGCAGCGGGTGTTCGACATTGATCTCCATGATCGGCTTGGGCATGGGCGCATCCTGGCCGATTTGCTTGAGCACGCGAGCCAGGTTGGCGCTCATGTCATGCTCTTCCACCACCAGACAGGCCGGAGAATCCACCAGACGGTTGCTCACTCGCACGTCTTTGACCGCATCGCCCAGGCCCTGCTTGATCTGCTCGACCACCGACTTGTGCTCCTCGGCGGCCTTCTCCACCGCTTCCTTCTCGGCCTCTTCATCCGCCAGCTTGCCCAGGTCCAGGGCACCCTTGGCGACAGATTGGAAGTGTTTCTCCTTGTATTCGTGCAGGTGCGACATCAGCCATTCATCCACCCGGTCGGTCATCAGCAGCACTTCTATGCCCTTTTTCTTGAACACCTCAAGATGTGGGCTGTGCTTGGCGGCGGCCAGGCTGTCGGCGGTGATGTAGTAGATCTTTTCCTGGCCTTCCTTCATCCGCTCGATATAGGCATCCAGGGAGACGCTGGGCTGGTCGCCATCACCCTGAGTAGATGCGAAGCGCAGCAGACCGGCGATTTTCTCGCGGTTGGCAAAGTCCTCCACCGGGCCTTCCTTGAGCACCTGACCGAATTCCTTCCAGAACTCGGCGTACTTGGCCGCATCCTCAGTGGCCAGCTTTTCCAGCTCACCCAGCACGCGCTTGGTGTTGGCATTGCGGATGCTGTCGATCTTCTTGTTGTGCTGGAGGATCTCGCGGGAGACGTTCAGCGGCAGATCATCGGCATCCACCACGCCCTTGATGAAACGCAGGTAATGGGGCATCAGCTTGTCCACCTCGTCCATGATGAACACTCGCCGCACATAGAGCTTGACGCCGTGTTTCTGCTCCCGGTCCCAGAGATCAAAGGGCGCGCGCGAAGGCACATAGAGCAGCGCGGTGTATTCGTTGCTGCCCTCGACACGGTTGTGGATGTGCAGCAGCGGGTCCTGGAAGTCGTGACCTATGTGCTTGTAGAAGGCCTTGTATTCGTCCTCGCTGATATCTGCCTTGTTGCGCTGCCACAGAGCGGTGCCCTTGTTCACCTGCTCCCACTGGGGTTCTTTCTTCTCCGCCTCCTCGCCATAGAGCTCTTCGAGCATCTCGATGGGAATGGCGATGTGGTCGGAGAACTTGTTGTTGATGCTGCGCAGACGGTAGCTGGCGGCAAATTCGCTCTCTTCTTCCTTCAGGTGCAGGGTCACCTCGGTGCCGCGACTGGGCTTTTCGATGGATTCGATGCTGTATTCGCCCTCGCCGCTGGACTCCCAGCGCACCCCGTGCTCGGCACTGAGGCCGGCGCGACGGGTGGTCAGGCTGACCTTGTCGGCGACGATGAAGGCGGAATAGAAACCGACACCGAACTGG
>JADGBD010000364.1 GCA_015231665.1 Gammaproteobacteria bacterium | reverse complement strand
ACTCGATTAGCCTGTATCCGCGTTTATTTGCGGACAAGAGACTGTACCCCCAGGCTCAAACTCAAGCCTGACGGCTGCTGGGGCAGGACTTTTCCCAGAACAGGGCGTGCCCCAGGCGCTGTTCGAGTTCGTAGGCCTTGAAGCCGAACTTGCGGTAGGCCTGCTGGGCTTGGCGATTGTTGCTCAGCACCTCCAGGGTCAGCTTGCAGTAGCCTCGGGCGCAGGCGATGTTTTCCGCGTGCTGCAACAGGCTCTGGCCGATGCCGCGGTTGCGGTGGCTGGCGGTGACGACCAGATCATGAATGTTGAGCAGGGGCTTGGCCTGAAAGCTGGAAAAGCCCTCGAAGCCGTTGAGTAGGCCCACTGGCTGATTTTCTTCGAAGGCGAGCAGGCCCAGGTAGTCACGCCGGCGCTGCAGGGCGGGGATCAGGTTCTTCTGCGTCTCCGCCGACAGGGCCTTGCCGCCGCCGTTGGGGTGGCTGGCGTATTCATCCAGCAGTTGCAGCAGGGCCTGGGCGTGATCGGCCAGGGCCAGGTCAATGCGGGTGACAAACAGGGACATAGAGGGGGCCAGATCGCCAGCGGCTTGAATGGGCCGAGGCAGCTCTAGCCGTCGTCGCGGCCGGCGACATGCAGATGGCTGACGGGGCCCTGGTGGCCTTCAAGCTGGAAGCTGTAGCTGCCAGAGACAAAGCGACCCAGGTAAACGCTCTTGCCCGGGGGATAGCTGCCCGGATAGACATTCTGGCCGGAGATGACCCAGTGCTTTTTCCCCGGCGGGGTGAGGAAATGGACCTCGCAGGGGTTGCCCAGGCAGATGCGTGAGTCGCCTGGTTTGAGGACAACGCTGTCGTAGTTGTTGTCGTAGGCTGGCGGGGTGGCGCAGCCGCTGAGGCCGAGCAGCAGGATCAGGCTAAGGCGTGCCAAGGGTGCAGGCATGTCAGGGTAACCGCAGTTCAAAGCAACTGCCGGAGAGGCTGCGTTGGTTGGTCAGTTGAATGCTGCCCTGCCGATCGCCAGCGGTGTGCAGTCGGGCTACCTGATCGGCAAAGTACAGCCCTAGCTGGGTGCGGCCATGGCTGAAGGATTCGGCCTGATTGCTCTGGCTCAAGGCATCCAGCATGGCTTGGGGATAGCCCAGACCGTCGTCTTCGATACGAATCAGCAGATAGCCGTCTGCCTCGCTGGCGCTGAGCAAAATCTGGCTCTTGGCGTAACGCAGGGCGTTGCCGATGGTGCTGTTGAGTACGCCGCGGACCAGGTCTTCATCAAAGAAACCGCGCAGATAGGGATCGCACTGGTATTCGATCTGGATTCCCAGGGCGCTGGCGGTGGTCTGGTTTTCCACCACCACCTCGCTGAGCAGATCATCCAGGCTGATTTCCTGCACCGAAACCACCATTTGCTCCACACCCATTTTGTACAGGGTGAGCAGCTGGATCATGTTGTTGCTGGCACGCTGCACCTCGTTTTGCAGCAGGCTGGCCTGCTTGAGGTCGCTGATCTGGTTGCTCGGGTCGTTGAGCAGTTCGTCCAGGCTGTTGCTGATGATGCCCAGGGAGTTCTTGATGTCGTGGATGCTGGAGGCAAGGATGTCGGAAAATTTCACGCTGGCTTACTCGGCTTTAGGGCCACGAATTAATTGTTGCAGCCGCGGGATCAGGCTGGAGAGGCGCCAGTCTTCGGGGGCCATTTTCTTTACCCGGTCGATGTACTTGTTGACTTCGCGCAGTTCGTCGGGGGTGGTGCCTTGGGTCTCCATCTTCATGATGCAGGCCTTGGCGGCATTGAGGTTGATGGTCTTGTTGCTGGGCAGTTCGTCGGCGGCATCGTGCAACAGGGTCAGGGCCTGTTCCAGCTTGCCGTCGCGCAGCAGTTTGACGCCGCGGTTGTTCTTCAGGAACACCTCTTTGCGGATGTCCTCGATCATCTGCTCCGGCGCCGCGCTCAGGCCGGAGGCCTTGAGCACCTGGCCAACGGAGCCGAGCAGGCCATCGTCATCGTGGTTATTGGCCACCACCGAGCGCAGCAGGGCGGCGGCCCTGTCGTTCTGACCCAGTTTGGAGCAGGCCGAGGCCATCTCCAGGCCGAGCCTGCCGGTAGCGCCGTGCTCGAATCGCTCCATGATGCCTTCGGCCTTTTGCAGCTCCTCGGCGGCGCCGGCGGCGTCGCCCTGATTTTGTTTGATCACCGCCTTGGTCGTGGCCTGGTAGAACTCGGCTTCGGGGTCGTTAGCGAAGTTCTTGCTGAGGTCCTGCACCACCTTGAGGGCTTCCAGATGCTTGTTGTTGGCGCTTTTCGACTTGGCTAGACCGGAGAAGGCGGAGGGGTGGTTGAACACCGAGTTGCGGCCAAAGCGCACGGCCCGGTCGAAGGCCTTTTCCGCCGCCTCGCTGTTGCCGTTTTGCAGGGCCAGATCACCCAGTTCATGCTGCCGCCGCGCGGCCTTGGGCGAGAGGGAGACGGCGCGGGAGAGGGTTGCCTCGGCCTCTGCCAGATTGCCCTCGATGCTGTGGATTTTCGCCAGCCAGTCGTAGGCCGCGACGAGAAAGGGATATTCATCGA
>JADGBD010000363.1 GCA_015231665.1 Gammaproteobacteria bacterium | reverse complement strand
TCCACGCTGGCCGTGATGGCGTCGTGAAAATCCTTCAGCAGATCCAGGCGCGCCAGGCGGGAGACGGTGAACTGGGTGCTGTGTTCGCCCTGCCAGAGGTCCGTCCAGGAGAAGGTTTGGGTTAGTTTGCCACGGCGCTGGAGCGAGGCCACGGCCGCCTCTGGGGTGAGGCGAAACAGCTTGGCAAACTCGGTGGCCGACAGGCCGGATGGGATCGGCCGGGGCTTGCCGCCGACGCGCAGCGCCATCACTCATCCCCCAGCTCAAGGCCTGCCTGAGCGGCCAGGCTGGCGCTGAAAGCGGCTCGGGTGAGGCTGTCCGCCAGCGGGTCGGCATCCATCCGCTCCAGCAGATCGGGCAGACGGGCCAGCAGCTCACCGGCGGTTTCGCCCCTGGCTGCGGCCTCCTCCAGGGCCTGGCGCAGGGGCTCGAATAGAGGATTCAGCACCGGCTCCCAATCGGCCATAGCCTCATCGATCAGGGCATCGATGCCGTCCGGCTCGGCCTCATCTTCGTCCGGCTCGGCCAGGGCCAATTCCCTTCGGCTCCGCTCAGGGAACGGCGCTGGCTGAGCGGAGCGCTGTCCTGAGCTTGCCGAAGGATCGAAGCCCGGCGCTGGCGCGTCCTCGATGTCGTCCTCACGCAGATCGTAGCTGCGCATCCAATAACTCTTGCTGAAGCGCACCCCGGCGCCGCTCAAAATCTGATCGCGCTCGGCCTGGGCCTTATCCACCTCCTCCTGCTCCCAGAAGGCAAAGCGCGGCGGCTCGCCGGGCAGGTTATTCAGCGCGCAGATCCAGCCGATCAGCTGGTTCAGTTCCTCGGCCACCATATCCGCCAGGCCATCGCGCAGATCCTGGGTCACCTCCAGGCCCGCGGTGGCGCTGGCGTTGGTGCTGTTGGTCTCGGTAGTCTGATTCTGGCCCAGCAGCGCGGTGGAAATCTCCGCCCGGCAGAACATCAGCAGGCCGTTGAACACCTCCGCCGAGGCCCCCTTGCTGCCGCTCTCGACGATATCCACCGAGGCATCATCCGGGATCGCCGCCACGGCATCGGCAATCATCGACTCCAGGTTATCCAGCAGCGCATCCACCTCGTTCTGGGGGGCGTTCTTCGGCATCTTGCCCACCAGCCAGGGGGTGCCGTACTTCTCGCTGAAGGTCACCCAGAACTTAAGCCCGCCCTTCTTGAAAGTGGCTGGCCAAAAACAGCGGGAAAGCTCGCCGATGCCGTAGGGGTTGTTATAGTCGGCATCCTGACGGGGCAGCAGAAACTTACGCGGCGGCAGCGCCTCGCCATGCAACAAATGATCACGGGAGCGGAAACGCAAATCCCCCTCGGGGCCGAACAAAAACCACTCCGGCGGCTTGCCGATGATATCGATCGGCGCGGTCAGGCCCTCCACCTGGCCCCAGATCAGCTCCATCGGCTGATAGCCATAGAGTGCCCCATTGAGCATCTCGCCGATGATCCGGCCCATGGGCAGGCGTTTGAATACCGCCTCGATGCGCTTGGTCGTGCGCGACTTGGCGCCCTCCTGCTCCACCCCATGCTCCAGCGCCTTGACCGCCGCCACGCGGCGGCGTACGCAGCCGCCCACATGGGCATCGCTGAGCAGGTCGCGGTAGACGCTGATGTCCTTGCCCTGGCGCTTCAGAATCGGGTCCGGGTTGGGCAGGATATTGAGCACGGAAAAATCCGGGCTGCGGTCGCGGGTGGCAATCTGCTTGGCCAAGGACTTGCCTGTACTGTCCTCGGCAAAACGCACAAACTCGGTCGGGCTGACCCAAAGACCACGGCTCATCAATAGCCCTCCATCAGGGTATGGCTGGCGCGGCGGCGGCGGGAGGCGGCCCAGGCCGGGCCGGCATCCTGGCTGGCCGCATGGATCGCCAGCGCCAGCGCCCAGAAGCGGTCGGCATGGCCGTCCTGATTGCGCTCGGCGGTAAAGCGGATATTCCCTGCGCTGGTCACCTGCTTGGTCACCGCGCGCAGATCGGCGCGGATGGCCGGATCATAGGGCAGGCGTATTTTTCTATCTTCAAAGGCATTGCGCAGGGGGTAAGCCATCGCCTCCTTGGTCGTCTGGGTAAAGCTCACCCCCTCGATGCGGTACTGGCCGAACTGATCCACCGCATCATCCACCCAGCCGATACCCAGGCCGGTGGCATCGATGCACACCCGCTGTGCGCGTTCAAACCAGGGCCAGAGGATCGCCTCCTGCTGCCCCTTGGTCATCTTGCGCAGGGTCTCGATATGGCGGGTAAAAAGGGTATCGCCCAGCTTCTCCACCACCCAGAGCACGGTCAAATCCTGCTTGCGGCCGATATCCACCCCGGCAAACAGCTGGCGGCCGTCCTCGATGCGCTGCCACGCCTCGCCGGCGCCGTACTCACAAGAGGCCATCAGGTCATATTCTAAAAACGCGGCATCATCATCACCGGGCAGACACATATATTCCTGGAGAAAACTCTCCTCATCCGCCGCCCCGCTTTTTATCCAACCAAAGTAACTCGCCTCATCCATGGCCTGCTGTTCGGCATCGGCGGGCAGGGCCTGTTGCAACTTATATAAGAAG
>JADGBD010000029.1:10369-13345 GCA_015231665.1 Gammaproteobacteria bacterium | reverse complement strand
CCGAGTATGAAAACCTCTGCGGTCAGTGCGGCCATTTCATTGGCATGGAACTGGCGCAACGGCGCGTTGAGGCGGCCACAGAACTAGCCAGACCAGACCCAAAGTCCGCATCAGATCCCGTATCGCAACCAGCACCGCAGCAATCCACACCCCTGGCCCTGCGCCTGAGTATTCCTGGCACTGCGCTGAGCTTTGGCGTGCGCTCGGGCGATCTGCTGGGACAGGCCCACCCCGAGAGCCCGGCGCAGATTCAGCTGCCCGCCACACTGACCGATGTGGCCTATGTGCACCGGCGTCATGGCCGTTTTGTGCAGGAGAACGGTCAGTGGTGGCTGCAGATTGTCGATCAGGCCGAGCTGGGTGGCGCCTTTACCAACCCCAGCTGGCTCAACGGGGTGCGCCTGCAGCCGGGCGAACGCCGCCCCCTCGGCCATGGCGATGATCTACGCCTGGCCGGCGTTACCCTGCTGCTGAGTCTGGAAAGCAGCCTGGAAAGCACACTGGAATCTGGGGCTTGAGCCAGCCGGTCACCCTGCGCTATGCCCCGCCCGGCCCGGCCGCTGCGGTCACCCTGCGTTATCTCCTCGGCGCAGCGAGCACGCCGGCGAGCCTCAAGCCCGGCAGCCTTATAGGGCCGGGCTATCGCATTGAGCAGGGGCCGCTGCAGCCTTCCAGCGGCGAGGGCGATGTCTATCTCTGCCGCCTGCATGATGACGGCGAACCCCTGGTGCTCAAGCTCTATCAGGATCAGTTACGCCCGGACCCGGCGGTAATGGCTCAGCTGGTGGGCCTGTCCCATCCCAATCTGGTGCGCATCCTCGATCAGGGCCAGTGGCAGGGACGCTTCTACGAGGTCATGGCCTACTGCGCCGGCGGCAGCCTGCTGGAGCTGATGCCCTGCAACGAGATCCAGCTGCGCGACCTGCTGGCACAGATCGCCGCCGGGCTGGATTACTGCCATAGGCGCGGCATCGTCCATTGCGACATCAAGCCGGGCAATCTGTTCTTCGCCGATACCGAGCGCAAACGCCTGTGCATCGGCGACTTCGGCATCAGCGCCCACAGCGACAGCCTGGACACCACCCACATCACCCGCAACCAGGGCGATCTGACCCTGGACTACGCGGCGCCCGAGCTGGTGGAGGGCAACCTGGCCAGCGCCAAGAGCGACTATTACGCCCTGGGCATCAGCCTGCTGCACCTGCTGCAGGGGCAATCGCCCTTTGCCGGCAAACGCCCCGGCGAGATCATCGCCCACCACCTGCGCGGCCAGATCCCCCTGCCAGAAGGCCTGTCCGAGCCCATGGCACTGCTGGTGCGCGGCCTCACCGCCTTCGACCCCGACCGCCGCTGGGGCTACCGCGAGCTGATGGCCTTTCTCCACGGCGACTTTAGCCAGCTGGGCCAGTTGGAGCAGGCAGGCTACCGACGGCGGGCGCTGCGCCCCTATCCAGGCTTTCCCCAGGCCAGTGACTGCCAGACCCTGGCGGCCCATCTGGCGGACTTTGACGCCCTCAAACAGCTGCAAAACGGCGACATCCGCCGCTGGCTGTTCGATCAGGTGGATGCCGCGCTGGCGGCGGCGCTTGAGCCCATCGAGGCCCTGGCCCGCAGCCGGCCGCAACAGGCCCTGCTGCAGCTTGGCTATCTGCTCGATCCGCAGCAGCCCCTGCGCCTGCCGGGACATGAGCTGCACGACCTGGCGCAGCTGGTGAGCCTGTTGGCGAGCCAGCCCGAGGCCCTGGTGGACGCCTGGCGCAGCGGCGCCCTGGCGCTCTGGATTGAATCTGGCCGCCACGCCGGCGAGCAGACCCCGGCGCTGCTGCAGCGCATTCAAGAGATCAGCCAGCGTCATCCGGGCCAGCCAGAAACGGCCTTGGAAGCCCTGCTCTATCACCTCGACCCCCAGCGTCCGTTTCGCCTACAGCCCGGCCTGCTTCTGCGCCATCCGGCCCAGCTCGCTGAGGCCCTGCGTCAGCACCAACAGCAGTGCCTGGCCGGGCTGCGCCGGGTGATCTTCAATGGTCTGTTCGAGGAATGGCTGCGCGCCGCCCAGTTCGATAACTGGCAGGCGCTGCTGGAATTCGTCAGCCGGGTGCGCGGCGACTACGCCGACCAGCACCAGCTCGGAGCCTACTGCCTGCTCTGGCGGCTGCAGCCCAGCCTGGGCCTGCCCTTCGCCGGCCAATCGGTACGCGACCCGCGCCTGCTGGTGCAGCTGGTGGAAGCGGCAGCGGAGCAGCGCGCCGAGGCGCTCAAACTGATGCAACAGGGCTGGCTGCGCGCCTGGCTGGTGGGTGCCGGGCATGTCAGCCCGGGGGTAATAGACCAGCTGCTGCTGGCCATCGACCTGAGCCCCGAGGCCAAGCTGGAAACCCTGCTGCACAGCCTGGCACCGGGCCTTGAGGCGCCGCGCCTGGAGTTGCAACCAAACTTTGTGACCTTTGGCAGCCTGCAGATGGGCCTGCGCCGGGAGCGTGAGCTGCGGGTGCTCAACCGCGGCCGGGGCCATCTCTACGGTCGCGTCCTGCTGGCGCATTTTGGCCAGGGGATCAGCCTCGATGGCTTTGTCATTGACGGCGACAGCCGCATCAAGGTGCAACTGGACACCACCGGCCTGATGCCGGGCCAATACCACAACCAGCTGCGCCTGCTCACCAACGCGGGCGAACAGGAGCTGGGCATCAGCTTCCATGTGCAGGAGCCGGCAGATGATCGCAACCTGTGGGAACGCCTGACCGATTCGCTGTAACGGCTCAGCTGTAACGGCTCAGGCGCGCGGACGGCTCACCGGCACTTGCAGGCCACCGCTCCCGACTCAAGGCTTGCGACTTCCGCGATCCCGCTGCAGCGTGTTACTTTTAGCGTCAATTTGTAACTACTTGCCCCCCTCTCCAAAGGGGCGCGGGGCTAAACGGCCTGAGTAGTTAGGTCAATTTCAAATTCAAACCCGAATCCGAAGGGAGCAGCCATGGC
>JADGBD010000029.1:1787-10269 GCA_015231665.1 Gammaproteobacteria bacterium | reverse complement strand
GAGTAGTTAGGTCAATTTCAAATTCAAACCCGAATCCGAAGGGAGCAGCCATGGCCATAGACCTACCCAAAATTCTGCAGATCATGGTGAAAAACGACGGCGCAGACGTGTTTTTTCATACCGGCGCCAAGATCACCATCAAGACCCCCAACGGCTTTGCCCAGCTGGGAGAGCCGCTGCAGCCCGGCGAAACCGAACAGGCAGTGCGGGAGAACCTGCCGGAGAAGAAATTCGCCGAGCTGGAAAAGACCGGCGAGCTGGACTTTTCCCTGGCCTATCGCGGCATTGGCCGTTTCCGTGGCAACGCCTTCCGCCAGCGCGGTGAGATTTCCCTGGTGCTGCGGCAGATCCCCACCGAGGTGCCCACCATCGACCAGCTCGGCGTGCCCCAGGTGCTCAAGGATCTGGTGATGGAGAAAAACGGCCTGATCATCGTCGTCGGCGCCACCGGCTCGGGCAAGTCCACCACCCTCGCGGCGATGATCGATCACGTCAACACCAATAAGGCCTGTCACATCCTCACCCTGGAAGACCCCATCGAGTTCATGCACAACCACAAGAAGTCCATCGTCGCCCAGCGCGAGGTGGGCACGGATACCGAATCCTTCAGCGCCGGGATGAAATCCGCCCTGCGCGAGGCACCCAACGTCATCCTGCTGGGGGAAATCCGCGATGTCGAGACCATGGAGTACTCCCTCAAGTTCGCCAATACCGGCCATCTCGCCCTCTCCACCCTGCATGCCAACAACTCTTCCCTGGCGATCGAGCGCATCCTCGGCTTTTACGATGGCAGCGAGCGGGTCGCCCTGGCCCAGCGCGTGGCGCAGAACCTCAAGGCCATCGTCTGTCAGCGCCTGGTGCCAAAGAAGGGCGGCGGCAAGAAGGCGGTGATCGAAATTCTGGTGAACACCCCGCGCATCGCCGACCTGATCGAAAAGATGGAGCTGGGCGAGATCAAGGAAATGGTGGAAAAGGGTAGGAACTACGGCATGCAGTCCTTCGACCAGCATCTGGTGTCGCTCTATTTCGAAGGGGTGATCGAAGAGCAGACGGTGTACGACTACGCCGACTCGGTGGCCAACGCCAAGCTGAAGATTCGCGCCGAAGAGGCGGGCAAGCGCATTGCCGCCGGTCGCGATGATGAAGATGACAGCAAGGTGCTCGGCGGTCTGTCTGGCATCTCTCTGATCGACAAGGAAGAAGATCAAAACGAGCTGAATTAGGCGGTGCTGCTGCTGTTCAACAAGCCCTTTGATGTCCTCAGCCAGTTTACCGATGACGCCGGCCGGACCACCCTGGCCGACTTCATCGACCTGCCCGGGGTTTACTGCGCCGGCCGCCTCGACCGGGACAGTGAGGGCCTGCTGCTGCTGACCGATGACGGTCGCCTGCAGCATCGCCTCGCCCACCCTCGCGGCAAGACCTGGAAGACCTACCTCGCCCAGGTGGAAGGCATTCCCGATGAGGCCGCCCTGGCGCGGTTTCGCCAGGGCCTTCTCATTCCCGATGAGGCCGCCCTGGCGCGGTTTCGCCAGGGCCTTCAGCTCAAGGACGGCCCCAGCCTGCCGGCGCGGGTGCGGCGCATCCCTGAACCCGCGCTCTGGCCGCGCCATCCGCCGATCCGCTACCGCCAGGCGATCCCCACCTGCTGGCTGGAGATTCAGATCCACGAGGGTCGCAATCGCCAGGTCCGCCGGATGACCGCCGCCATCGGCCACCCTACCCTGCGCCTGGTGCGCAGCGCCATCGGCGCCTATCAGCTGGGCTCGCTGCAACCTGGCGAGTATCGCATCGAGGCAAGCCCTCAGAGCGCAAAGGACGCAAAGATCAAATAGGCCGCAAATCTGGCACCTGGATGGTGCTGGAACTGCGTTTCTGCCTGGGCTGCTGCAGCCCAATCCAATCCGCATCCTGACGAATTCTCAATACCTTGGAGCAACTTCTCAGAGTAAAGTAATGGCTTTCGCGGGCGATATATCTAAGGCTGGGCAGTCTGATCCTCGCTGCCCTGGCGTATGCCCATTAAAACCAATCAGTAACTGCTCACGCCGCTTATCCCCTCTCCCCGGCGGGTGAGAGAGAGTGAGCAGTTACACCTCCCAGGCCCTCATCATGTTTCAGAACAGCACCATCAGCACTCGCTTTGTCGCCTCCAGCAGCGCCGCCATCGTCTTGGTCCTGGCGCTCAGCTTCTACTTCATTCTCAGCCAGATGAACGACATGCTCAGCCACAGCGAGGAGGAGGGGCTGCAATCCCTGGCCAATACGGTGCTGGCCGAGGTGGAATCCGAGGGTCTGCGGGCCCAGTCCATGGCCGCGCTGGTGGCAAGCATGCCACAAGTGCAGGAGGCCTTTGCCCGGGGCGATAGAGCCAGTCTGCAGAGCTATTTTGCCGCCGGCTTCGCGCCGCTGAAAAAGTCCTTCGGCATTGTCCAGTTCCAGTTCCACAGCCCACCCGCCACTTCCTTTCTGCGCGTGCATAAACTGGATAAACATGGCGATGATCTCTCCAGCTTTCGCCAGACCGTGGTGGAGAGCAACAAGCTGCGCCAGCCCATCAAGGGCCTGGAAACCGGCGTTGCCGGCCTTGGTGTGCGCGGCATCATGCCGGTGGAATTCGAGGGCAAGCACATTGGCACGGTGGAGTTTGGCACCTCCTTTGGTCAACCGTTCTTCGAGCGCATGGCGCAGAAGCACGCCATCGACCTGAGCCTGGACATCCAGCAAGAGGGGCAACTCAAGGCCTTTGCCAGCACCCTGGAGGGCGACCAACTCATCAGCCGTGAGACCAAGATGCTGGCCCTGGAAGGCGCGCCCCAATTCGGCCTGCGCAAGCTGGGCAGCACCCCGGTGGCGGTCTACAGCCAGGAGGTCAAGGATTACTCCGGCAAACCCATAGGTGTGCTCAGCGTGGTCAAGGACCGCAGCCAACAGGCCGAGTCCGTCAGTTCGTTGCAGCTCGTCACCCTGCTGCTCGGTGGCCTGACCACCCTGATTCTCACCCTGTTGGTCTGGTTCATCAGTCTGAGCGTGGCCAACCCGCTGAAAAAGGCCGCCCAGAGCATGGATGAGATTGCCTATGGCTCAGGCAGCCTGAGCGACCGTCTGGCCGAGGAGGGACCGGCAGAAATCGTGCGTCTTGCCAAGGCTTACAACGCCTTTATCAGCAAGATCGAAACCACGGTGAATCAGATCATCGGCACCGCCAACGACCTGGCGGTGATGGTCAGCGAGTTTTCCGACCTCACCGGGCGCACCCGTGACGGCGTCACCCAGCAGAAAGATCAGACCCTGCATGTGGCCACCGCGATGACGGAAATGTCCGCCACCGTGCATGAGGTGGCGCAGAACACGGTCAACACCGCCGATGCCGCCAGCGAGGTGGATCAACAATCCAAAAGTGGCCAGCGGGTGGTCAACAGCGCCATGGACAGCATCAACGGTCTGGCCGCCGAGGTTGGCCGGGCGGTGGACACGGTACGCAAGGTCGAGGCCGACAGCGAACGCATCGGCTCGGTGTTGGAGGTGATTCGCGGGATCGCCGATCAGACCAATCTGCTGGCGCTCAATGCCGCCATTGAAGCCGCCCGCGCCGGCGAACAGGGCCGCGGCTTTGCCGTGGTGGCAGATGAGGTGCGCAGCCTGGCCCAACGCACCCAGGATTCCACCCGCGAGATTCAGGAGATGATCGAAAGCCTGCAAACCGCGGTGAGCGATTCGGTCGAGGTGATGAAGACCAGCCAGAAACAGGCCGCCAGCAGCGTGGATCAGGCCGCCAGCGCGCATCAGGCGCTGATTTCCATCACCCGCTCCACCGACACCATCACCGCCATGAGCACCCAGATCGCCACCGCCGCCGAGGAACAGAGCGCCGTGGCCGAGGAGATCAACCACAACATTGTCGCCATCAGCGACATTGCCCAGCACACCGCCGAGGTTGCCAGCAAGACCACAGATGCCAACGAGCACCTGGCCTCCATCGTCGAACACCTGGTTGAACTGATGAGCCACTTCCGCACCGGCAACCGTTACCGCAACGAGCTGCAGCGCGCCCGCGCCAGTCATCTGGCCTGGAAGGGCAAGCTGCGCAACTTCCTCGACGGCCAGGGCTCCATCGATGAAAAAGTCGCCTTCTCCCACCACGACTGCGCCTTCGGCAAATGGTACGACTCGGTGGGCGTGAATGAGTTGGGCCACCTGGCGGAACTGCGTCAGATCGAAAACCCGCACAAGGAAATGCACGACACTATCAAGCGCGTGGTCCAGTTGAAGCGAAGTGGCGACCCCGCCAGCGCCGAGAACGAGTTCAAGAAGGTCGCGCCGCTGTCGGAACAGATCGTCGGCCTGATCAACAAGCTCGAGCAGAAGGTCTGATCGACCCAGGAGTGCAGGCGAGCCGGGAGCGCGGTCGGCCCGCCCGCACAGGGACGGTTACAAATCCTGCCAATTGGTGAGCAACAACCCGGAAACCACGCCAGCCAGACCGGCACCTATGATCCCACCCAGCATGGCACTGGGCAGTTGCTCGAGCACCCGCTCCACCTCCGGCAGCAGGTTGCCGGCCATGCCGGTATCCACGCTGCTGGCCATGACAAAGGAACAGATGGCGATGAACACGGCAACAAAGCCCCCCACCAGGGCGCCATCGCCTATGGGCGGCAACAGGTCGTTGTACAGCTTGATGAAGGTAGGCACCACCATGACGTACAACAGCCCGGTCAACGGACTCAGACCAGCGACAACCCAAGCCAGCGGCACCTGCTCCAGTCGGGCCGACAGCAGCATATAGACCAGCCCCACCAGCACGCCAACGGAAAAACCCGCCAGGGTCTTGGCATCGGCGCAGCGGATTCTCGAGCCATGGGACAGGTAACCATACAGGGCACCCATCACCGCCCCCGCCGGCACCATCACCAGCAGCAGGCCAGACACAGTCACCGCGCCCTCGCCCAGGGTAAACATGATGATGCTGATGGGAAACAGCAGGCCCGCCATCAACACCGCCAGGCGCATGCTGCTGTAGATCAGGGCACCGATGGTGCCGGAGAGCACCGCGGCAACAAAGTAGGGGTCGGCAGGCAAGCCCCAACGGCCGGAAAAGACCACGAAAAAGACGAAGAGAACGGCATACAGCAGGCCAATGAAGGCCCAGATGCCGCCACGGATGGCCGCCTCACGCAAGCGCAGGAAAAAGCTGGTCAGGCGGGGATGCTCGGGATACTCGTGATGCATAGGAATTCCCCAATTAAAGGCTGGATTCAAGACTATTTTCGCACGGTTTTTGTTGCACTGCGTAAAAGTCAATTCAATTCATTCATGGAGCGAGCAACGACATCCCGGAACATGAATTATCACTTGGGTGCTTCGGGGCTCGAGAGCTACGCCGATTTCTCGGTCTGTAGCCCGGATGGAGCGCAGCGGAATCCGGGGTTGGCGCCGCCCGATGCGTGCCAGGCAGCCCATGAGCGTCAGACGCTTACCTTTTCAACTCTGCGCTCTCTGCGCTTCTCGACTCTGGCATCCTGCTTCGTTCTACCTCCTGCATCGGGCCTACAGGGATGTAGGTCATGCCATACCGATGACTGGATCATCGGTGGCCATGCAGTCGTTTGCGTCCTCTGCGTCCTTATGGGTTTCGGCTTCGCCAGCTTAGGCATTTGCCCCAGGCTTGCTAGAATGGCGCCATGATCTGGACCCCGAGAACCACCGTTGCCGCTATCATCCCCCGTGGGGATCTCTTCCTGTGCGTCGAAGAAGCGCCCAATGGCGCTGCCGTGCTCAACCAGCCTGCCGGGCATCTGGAGGATGGCGAGAGCCTGCAGCAAGCGGTGGTGCGCGAGGTGCTGGAAGAGACCGGCCTGGCCTTCAGACCGCTGGGGCTGGTGGGCATCTACCGCTACCGCATCGCTAGTCCGATCGCTGGCCCCGATGATGCTACCCTCACCTATCTGCGCTACTGCTTCCATGGCCAGGCCGAGATCGACCCCAATGCTCCGCCGCGCGATGCCGACATCCTCGCCCTGCACTGGCTGAGCCTGGAGCAGCTGCGCTCAAGCCCCCTACCCCTGCGCAGCCCCATGGTGCTGGCCTGTGTTGCCGACTACCTCAATGGCCGCCATTACCCCCTGGAGATCCTCCATGATCTGGCCTAGCCTGCCCCTGCTGTGGCTGTTGACCAGCGCTGCCGCCAACGCCGCCGGCTTTCTCGATCGGGACGGTATCAAGCCCTGGGTGGATCAGCCCAAGGTGGATAATTTCGCCCTTTGCTTTAACCACAGTTGCAAGGAGACCGCCGTGGTGGGCCTGCGCCCGGCCCAATGGGCCCAGGTCGAGAGACTGTTCAAACCCCCGGCGGCTTCGGCCGAGGCGGAACGTGCGCGCATCGGCCAGGCCATCGCCCTGCTGGAACGGCTGGTCGCCCCGCTGATCGGCACCCAAAACGACAAGGCGATGAACTTCCAGGGCAGCCTGGCCCAGGGCAATCAGCAGGACTGCATCGACGAATCCACCAACACCAGCACCTTCCTCAATCTGATCCAGCAACAGGGCCTGTTGCGCTTTCATCGGTTGCAGGCCACCTCCACCCGCGGCTGGTTCATCATGGGCATGCCCCACACCACCGCGGTGATCCGTGAGACCCGCAGCGGCATCGACTACGCCGTTGACTCCTGGTTTCACGATAACGGCAAGCCGCCGGAGATTCTGCCGGTCAGCCAATGGCGCAAGGGCTGGCATCCCGCGGAGTCGCCCTGATGCAGCGCGCCAAGGTCATGGTCGGGCTCTCCGGCGGGGTCGATTCGGCGGTTGCCGCCTTGCTGCTCAAGTGTCAGGGCTGGCAGGTGAGCGCCCTGTTCATGAAGAACTGGGAGGAAGACGACGCAGAGGGCTTCTGCGCCGCGGCGGAAGATCTGGCGATGGCCAAAGCAGTGGCCGAGAAGCTGGAGATACCCCTGCACAGCGTCAATTTCGCCAGCGAATACTGGGACCGGGTGTTCGACGAATTCCTCCGCGAGTACGCCGCCGGCCGTACCCCCAACCCGGATGTGCTGTGCAACCGCGAGATCAAGTTCAGCGCCTTTCTCGACCACGCCCTGGACCTGGGGGCGACCTACATCGCCACCGGCCACTACGCCCGGCTGCGCTGGCAGGCCGACCAATGGCAACTCTATCAGGCGGCCGACCCGGACAAGGATCAGACCTATTTCCTCTATCAGGTAGGCGAGGCACAACTGGCGCGCACTCTCTTTCCTCTCGGCGATCTCAGCAAACCCGAGGTGCGCGGTCTCGCGGAACTTTCCGGCCTGCCCAATTATCAGCGCAAGGACAGCACCGGCATCTGCTTCATCGGCGAGCGCCGCTTCAACCGTTTTCTGCGCAACTACCTGCCGGCCCAGCCGGGTGAGATCGTCGATCCCGAGGGTCGGGTGCTCGGCGAGCATCAGGGGCTGATGTTCCACACCCTCGGCCAGCGCCGCGGCATGGGCCTGGGCGGGCAGAAGGACAGCGAGGAGCTGCCCTGGTTCGTCGTCGACAAGGACCTGGCGCGCAATCGCCTGATCGTCGCCCAGGGCCACGACCACCCGCTGCTGCTGTCACCGGCGCTCAACGCCGGCCAGATCCACTGGATCAACGGCCAACCCCCGGAGCAGCTCCAGTGCCAGGCACGCCTGCGCCATCGTCAGCCGCTGCAGGACGCGCAGGTGCGCTTTAGCCAAAACGGCTGCCGGGTAGACTTCGCCCAGCCCCAACGCGCCGCCACGCCCGGCCAATCCATCGTCTTCTACCGCAACGGCCAATGCCTCGGCGGCGCCATCATCGAATCACGAGAACCGCTATGAAAAGCTACAGCGAACGCGTCATGGCCCTGGCAGGCATCTTCCAAGCCTGTGAACTGGTCGAGCAACTGGGCCGCCAGGGCCGTTGCGACCCTCAGGCGAGCAAGGCCAGCCTCTACAGCCTGATGCAAATCAACGCCGACAGCGTAGCCGCGGTTTACGGCGACCTGGCACAGCTGCGCCCGGGCCTCGAAGCCCTCAAGCGCGAGCTGACGGCAAAGATCACGCGCAACCCGCGCATCGCTCAATACGCCATTCAACTGCTGCATCTGCAAAGCAAATTGGCCAAAGCGCCCAGTTCTCTCGCCAGCATTGCCGCAGGCATCCAGGAGGTCGAGCAACGCAAGGACCACTTCAGCTACGACCACCCCAACAGCATCGCTCGCTTTGCCGACATCTACTCCAACAACATCAGCAATCTCGGTCCGCGGATCATGGTCAAGGGCGAATCCGTCCACCTCAGCAACCCGGACAACGCCAACCTCATCCGCGCCCTGCTGCTGGCCGGCATTCGCTCCGCCATGCTCTGGCGCCAATGCGGCGGCAGCCGTTTTCAGATCATCTTCGGCCGCAACAAAATCCTCCGCGAGGTCAACCAGCTGCTGGCGCAACTGGATCAAGCCAAGGGAGATGCCAAGGAGGATGAG
>JADGBD010000029.1:0-1687 GCA_015231665.1 Gammaproteobacteria bacterium | reverse complement strand
TGGCCGAGCTGTTCGAGGCCAATGCGCCCTTGTTTGATGGGCTCTATTGTCAGGACAAATGGGACTGGGGCACTCGCTACCCGGTGATCCGGCTCAGCTTCGGCGGTGGACGCCTAGAGCGCCGCGAGCAACTGGATGCCAAGATGCGTGATCTGTTGCGCATCAATCAGCGGAATCTCGACATCCAGTGTCCGCCGGAAATGGACATTCCCGCCTGCTTTGGTGAGCTGATCCAAGCCGCAGAAGCAAAATACGGCCAGCGGGTGGTGGTGCTGGTGGACGAATACGACAAGCCCATTCTCGACAATCTGACCACCCCAGAGGTGGCCCGAGCCATGCGCGAAGGCCTGCGTAACCTCTACTCGGTAATCAAGGACAGTGATGCCTATATCCGCTTTGTCTTCATCACCGGGGTGAGCAAATTCAGCAAGGTGAGCATTTTTTCCGGGTTAAACAACCTGGAAGACATCACCATCAATAGCAACTACTCGGCACTGTGCGGCTACACCGAAAACGATCTGGATGCGGTGTTTGCCCCAGAGCTGGACGGGCTGGACCGCCAGCAGATCAGGGACTGGTACAACGGCTACAACTGGACCGGTGAAGCAGTCTATAACCCCTTCGATCTACTCCTGTTGCTGCGTAACCGGGAGTTTCGACCCTACTGGTTTGAAACCGGCACGCCGACCTTCCTCGTTGATCTGCTCAACCAGCGCCAGGTATTTCTGCCCAACCTGGAGCAGCTGCAGGCCCCCGAAGCCTTGCTCTCATCCTTTGACGTGGATGCCATGGCCACCGAGGCCCTGCTTTGGCAGACCGGCTACCTGACCATCGACAGCGTGCGCCGCATCGGCGCCACGGCGCAATACCGCCTGCGTTATCCCAACCAGGAGGTGCGCGCCAGCCTCACCGGCGCCATGCTCTCCAGCATGCGCCCGGACCCGGCCGAATACGGCGCCCAGATCGTGCAGCTCTACGACCTGCTGCTGACCAACGATTTCACCGCCCTGCAGCAACTCTTCACCAGCTTCTTTGCCAGCATCCCCCACGACTGGTACCGCAACAGCCCCATTGCCCAATACGAGGGCTATTGGGCCGGCCTCTTCTACGCCTACTTCGCCGCCCTAGGGCTGGATATCCGCCTGGAAGACGCCACCAACCATGGCCGACTGGATATGGCGGTACTGTTCAACCGCCAGGTCTACCTGTTCGAGTTCAAGGTGGTCGAACTGGTGCCGGAGGGCAAAGCGCTGGAGCAACTCAAGGCGAAAAACTACGCCGAAAAGTACCAAGCCCTCAACCAGCCCATCCACCTGATTGGCATCGAATTCAGCAGGGAGCAACGCAACCTGGTGGGTTTCGATGTGGTCAGCCAGTAGTATCGAGATTGCTGGGTGTCGAAGCGAATGACTGGACAGTCCAACCAGACCGAATCCTGTCAGAAAAATAATGTAAATAGTAAGGTGTCACCGTAATCCCCTGCCCACAGGCGCCGTAGGAGCGAGCTCTGCTCGCGATAGGCGCTGCGTGGTTGTGTCTCGGCTGGCTGTGGTGGCCTGCGCAGCGCTGTCGCGACCAAGGTCGCTCCTACAGGAGATGAGCAATTCCTGCCGTAGGGGTGGGCTTGCTCGCGAGTAACTATTCAGCCCAATTTTGAAAAAAACACTTGACAGGGTTTTTGGTGATT
>JADGBD010000028.1:2115-13362 GCA_015231665.1 Gammaproteobacteria bacterium | reverse complement strand
CCGCTCCCGCCCGGCGGGGCTGAGGTAGCGGTTGCGCGAGCTCATCGCCAGGCCGTCGGCCTCGCGCACCGTGGGGATGCCGATGATCTCCACAGGCAGGGCCAGGTCGGCAACCATGCGGCGGATGACCAACAGTTGTTGGAAATCCTTCTCGCCAAACAAGGCCAGGTCCGGCTGCACCAGATTGAACAGCTTGCAGACAATGGTGGCCACACCGATGAAATGCCCCGGCCGGGAGGCGCCGCAGAGCAGCTCGGAAATCCCCGGCACATGCACCTGGGTGTGCGCCTGCTGGCCCTGGGGATAGATCAGCTCGACCCCGGGGGCGAACAGCAAATCAACCCCCTCGGCCTGGAGCAGGGCCTTGTCCTCTTCCAGGGTGCGCGGGTAGCTGGCAAAGTCCTCATTGGCGCCGAACTGCAGGGGGTTGACGAAGATGCTCACCACCACCCGCTCGGCCCGCTCCTGGGCCTGGCGCACCAGCTGCAGATGACCCCGATGCAGATTGCCCATGGTCGGAACAAAGCCAATGCGCTGGCCTTGGCTGCGCCATTGGGCGATCTGGCCGCGCAGGTCTGGGGTTTGCTCCAAACAAATCATGCCGGTGCCTGTTGGGATGAAAGCGGGCGGGCTGGAAACTGACCTTGGCGCACGGCGCTGACATAGGCCGACAGTGCCGCCTCGATGGAATCAGCGCCCTGCATGAAATCCTGCGCAAAGGGCGGCGGCTGGCGGGTGATGCCCAGGGCATCGTAGAGCACCAGCACCTGGCCATCGCAATCGGGGCCTGCGCCTATGCCGATCACCGGAATGCTCAGGCTCTGGCTGATCTCGGCGGCCAGGGTGGTGGGCACGCATTCGAGCACCAGCATCTGCGCTCCGGCATCCTCCAGCAGGCGGGCATCCCGGCGCATGCGCTCAGCCGCCTGGGGTTCCTTGCCCTGGGTGCGGTAGCCGCCGAGCTGATGCACCAGCTGCGGCTGCAGGCCGAGATGGCCGCACACCGGCACGCCCTGGCCGGCCAGGGTGGCGACCCGCTCCAGCTGGCCCTGCCCGCCCTCCAGTTTGACCATCTGCGCCCCGCCCTCCTGCATCAGCCGGGCGGCGCTGCGCAGGGCGGTGGGGGCATCGAAATAGCTGAGAAAGGGCAGATCGGCGATGAGAAAGGCCTGGCGACGGGCACGATCGACGCAGCTGCTGTGATAGACGATCTGATCCAGGGTCACCGGCAAGGTCGTCTCATGGCCCTGGATGACCATGCCCAGGGAGTCGCCCACCAGCAGCACATCCACCCCGGCCTGTTCCAGCAGAGGGGTGAAACCGGCGTCGTAGCAGGTGAGCATGGCGATCTTCTCGCCGCGCTGCTTCATCGCCATCAGGGTCTGGATGCTGGCTTTGTTCATCTCGGGTTCATCTCGGGCTCGATGCTATGAAATCTATCAGCCCAGCGACAGGGGCATGGGGTTGAAGTAATGCCGACCGTACTGGGTATCCGCCACCCGCTGCATCAGCAGGTCGAAATCCGCCTCGCGCTCGGCCAGATCGAGGCCCTCGGTATTAACAATCAGCAGGGGCGAGTGCTCGTAGTGATAGAAATACTCGCTGTAGGCATCGCTCAGTCGTTGCAGATAGGCCGGGTCCATTTTCTGCTCGCCGCGGCGCTCGCGCTTTTTGATTCGCTCCAGCAGGCGCTCCACCGGCGCCTGCAGGTAGATGACCAGATCCGGGGTCGGCGCCGCCAGGCTGAGGTTGTCGAGCACCTGCTGGTAGAGATAGAGCTCGTCATCGTCGAGATTGACCCTGGCGAACAGGGGATCCTTCTCCAGCATGAAGTCGGCAACGATGCGCGGGCGGAACAGGTCGCCCTGGATCAGCTCGCGGAACTGGCGACTGCGCTGAAACAGGAAATACAGCTGGGTGGGCAGGGCCATGCCGCGGGCGTCCTGATAGAAGCGCTCAAGAAAGGGATTCTCCTCCGGCGATTCGAGCAGGCACTCCGCCTGCAGGCGTTCGGCCAGGCGCTTGGCAAAGGTGGTCTTGCCGACGCCGATGGGGCCTTCCACCACCACATAGCGCAGCCGTTGCAGCGGTTCAGCAACCATCAGCCACTGGTCGCCAGGTCAGTCTTTACTGAGAAACATCCGCGGCAACTCACGAGTCCCGAGCCCCCAGTCCCGAGTCCCGAAGCTGCCAAGAGCTGTTTCATATTCCGGGGTGGCGCTGCCAGCTCGATGTGCGTTAAGTCAGTCTGCATCAGGCCGCTCGCCATCGATGATCTCGAGCCAGAAGCTGTCGCATTCCTCCAGCAGGTTCTCCACCGAGCCCAGCCCCGGCACCACCAGATTAGGCGCAATCTCCAACAGCGGCTTGAGCACGAAAGGCCGCTTGGCCATGCCCGGATGGGGAATGCTCAGGCGTGCGGTTTCGATGAACTCCTCGCCGTACAGCAAGATGTCCAGATCCAGGGTGCGCGGCCCCCAACGCTCGCCACGACGCACCCGGCCGTGCTCGTTTTCGATCTGCTGCAGGGCATCGAGCAGGGCCTCCGGCTGCAGGTCGACACTCAGCTCGGCCACCGCATTGACATAATCCGGCTGGGACTGGGGCCCCATCGGCGGATTGCGATAAAAGCTGGAAACCCGCTCTAGGCGAATCCCCGGCACCTCCGCCAGTGCCTTGAGGGCGGAGTGCAACTGCTCCAAGGGATTTTCCAGATTACTGCCGAGACCCAGATAGCTGGTGACGCTCATGACTCGTCCCCTTTGGCTGACTTGTTTGCTGGTGAGCGCCGCCGACGCCGACGCTTGGGCGGCGGTTTGGTGGCGGCATCCTGATTGAAATCGGAGAAGGGATCGGGGCCCAGATCAGGGCTGTAATCAGCCTCCGCCTGGGGATTGATGCCCTCCTGCTGCTGCAGCCGGGTCCACCAGTCGGCCAGCTCCTGCTCCACCTCGCCGGCCTGGGCGCGGAGGAGGAGAAAATCATAGGCGGCGCGGAACCTCGGGTGGCTGAGCAAGCGCTGCGGCCGCTTGCCTCGGCGCATGTCAAAGCGCGGCTGCAGCTGCCAGATCTCGCGCATCACCAGGGTAAAGCGCCGCGGCACCGCCACTCGCGACACCAGCCGCGCCACCATCTCAGCACCGGCGCGCTGCAGGGCGGGGATATCGCCTTCCTGATCCCGCGCCGCATGCTTGGCGGCGAGCCGGCGCACCGGCTCCCACAGCAGCACGGCGAACAGAAAGGCCGGCGTCACCGGCTTGCCGGCGTTGATCCGGCTGTCGGTGCTGGTCAGGCCATGGCTGACGAAGGTGATGGGGAAATGTTCCTCCTCATCCGCCAGGCAGCGGTCGGTGTCGGGGAACAGCACCTCGAACAGATGGTAATGGCGCAGTTTCTCGAAGGTCTCCAGGGCCAGGCCGCCGTGGAACAGCTTGAGGCATTCGTCGTAGAGCCGGGCCGAGGGCACATCGATGAGCAGGGAGGCCTGCTCAACCATCTGCGCCTCGACCTGGGGATCGATGCGAAAGCCGAGCTTTGCGGCAAAGCGCACCGCCCGCAGCATGCGCACCGGGTCCTCGCGAAAGCGCAGGCGCGGGTCGCCGAGCAGGCGCAGCAGGCCCTGCTGCAGATCGGCCATGCCCTGACCAAAATCCACCACGGAGAAATCGGCGATGTTGTAGTAGAGGGCGTTGACGGTGAAATCCCGCCGCAGGGCGTCTTCCTCGACGCTGCCGTAGACGTTGTCGCGCAGGAGCATGCCGTTGTGGCTTTGGCGCTCGAGATCGGCATCGGCGCGACCACGGAAGGTCGCCACCTCGATGATCTCGCGTCCCATGCGCACGTGGGCGAGGAGAAAGCGCCGACCGATCAGCCGGCAGTTGCGACCGAACACCTGCTTGACCTGCTCGGGATGGGCATTGGTGGCGACGTCGAAGTCCTTGGGCTCGCGCCCAAGCAGCAGATCGCGCACGCCGCCGCCTACCAGGTAGGCGTCGTAGCCGGCATCGCGCAGCTGGCGCAGGGCGCGCAGGGCGCCCTGGCTGATATTGGCGCGGGAGATGTTGTGCTGGGGTCGGGGGATGATCACCGGGCTGAAACTCGGTGCCGCTGCGGCCGCGGAAGCCGCGGCGGGCTTGCGCCCGCCCTTGCGCCCGCTCTTGCTCAGTAGGGTGCCCAGACCGCGCACCAGGGGTTTGATCGTGAATGCCATCGCGGCATTTTAGGGCCGCGGAAGAAATAAATCATTCCAAGATTGCAAAGTCATCGTTTCGTCAACAAGGCGCCTGAAGGGGCGCATAGCCAGCCTAACGGACATGGAGCGGGCAGCACCACCCCGGAACATGAAACATCTTTTGGTGGCTCCGGGACTCGGGGTTCGGGACTCGGGACTCGATATTTGCCAAGGATGTTTCACAGTAACCCTTCAGGCATCGCAGTGGCCGGGCCGAGGACGCCGCAAGCTGGGATGATGTTTGCTTTCCGCGGCCCTTGCATAGGCTCAGCCGCCGGGACCATGGATGTGCTCGCCCGCCGGCTTCGCTCAGTTACCTGGATTCCCCAGCGCTTCATCCGCCGCCGGGCTGGTGTACACTGCGCCTGCCACCTTCTGCACGCCGAGGCGTCCGCGCATGTCCGATACCGAAAACAAGAAAGTCACCCTGCTGCTGTCCGATCTGCGCGGTTTTACCGGCATTTTTGACCGGATCGACAGCGAGGAAGTGGTGGAAATGCTCAACCGCTATTTCGCCCAGATGAATGAAATCATCGCCCAGTACGAGGGCAGCATCGACAAATACATGGGCGATGCCATCCTCGCCGTGTTCGGCCTCGCCGACAGTCGCGAGGACGATGCCCTGCGCGCCGCCGCCTGCGCGGTGGAGATGCAGCTGGCGATGGAAGACGTCAACCGCACCAATCAGGAGCTCGGCCTGCCCCAGCTGCACATGGGCATAGGCATCAACACCGGCCAGGTCACCGCCGGGGTACTGGGCTCGCATTTGCACAACGAATTCACCGTCATCGGCGACGAGGTCAACATGGTCTCGCGGATCGAAGCGCAGACCCTGCGCGGCCAGATCCTGCTGAGCGAAAAGGCCTACGCCGAAGTGCAGGACCAGGTGGAAGTGGCCGATCCCATCGAGATTCGCGTCAAGGGCAACGAGCAGGTCATGCGCCTCTACGAGCTGTTGGCGATCTCCTGGCCGATCCCGATGAACGTACCTCGGCGTGAGGTACGCGGCGGGCCGCGTGTGGAGTTCGACGCCCCCTTCGACTTCCAGCTGGTGATCGGCGAGCAGGTGCTGCCGGAGCTGCACCGCGGCCGGATCAAGGACATGAGCTATCAGGGCATGTTTGTGCTGATCCCGAAGATGCAGCCGCAGCCCGAGGAGATCAAACTCAACTTCTCCCTGTCGCTGCTGGCCCAGGAATCGCGGCCGATCTACGCCCGGATTCAGACGGTGCGCGAGCTTGGCGATCAGCTCGGCTGTGGCGTAGAGTTCACCAGCATGGACGCCGACAGCCAGGAGGCCCTGAAAACCTTTATCGACCGCATCCTGCAAGCGGTCTGAGCGCGGAGAGCCCAGATGCCGATTCGTTCCTCGTTGTTAGTTTCCAGCCTGCTGCTGGCCATCAGCCTGAGCGCCGAGGCCGCGGTCTGGCCCAACAAAAACCAGTGGAACCCGGACTGGGAGGCCCGCTTCAGCCAGTGGGTGGAGCGGGAATTCAGCGCCGACCTGTTCACCCGCGGCACCTACGCCGGGATCAAGCACGACTGCGCCGATGCGGTCTATTACGCCCGCCTGATCTTCGCCTACGAAAATTCGCTGCCGTTCAGCGCGGTCAACGGCAGCATCAGCAACAGCACCGGCGAGTTCGATCATCTGCCCGCCAAGCAGCGCCTGCGCCGCTTCATCGATCATGTGGGCAACAGCGTCAGCTCGGTCACCATCATGCAGGACACCTACCCCATCGACATCAGCCGCGAATGGTTCCGCCCCGGCGTGGTGGCCGCCCTGCCCCGCCGCCAGGTCAAGGGCAGCGAGCAGCCGGGTCATGATCAGATCGTCACCAAGGTCGAGCGCACCGGCGTGGTTCACTACCTCAAATCGACGGTGCCGGCCAAGGTGCAGAAGCTCGAACACACCACCCTGATCAGCTTCATCCCCGAGCCCAGCGGCGGCTCCTTCCGCTGGTGGAAGCAACCGGACCAGTTCAACCAGGCCGAGCGCCGCCTGCCCGGCTACGCCACCAACCAGTATCAGCTGGCCAGTGCCAGCGAGGGCGTCTATGCCGATGACCTGCAGGAAAAGCTCGCCCTCAGCGCCGAGCCCAAGGCCGCCAAGCTCGCCCGGCTGGCAGGCGAGATCTGCCATCAGGTGCAGCAGCGGGTGCCCATCGTCGATGAAGCGGTGGCCTTCAAGCGCAAGATCGGCGGTCGCTGCATGAACTACGAGGAGTTCGACGCCTACTCCACCCCCTCGCGGGACGGCAAGATCCAGAAGGCGCTGAAGCACCTGCTGCTGGTGGCCACCGGCTCCGAGCAGGGGCAGATGGACAGCGTTGCCAAATACCTCAATCAGGCCTGCGGCAGCATCCAATACCTGCCAGGCAAGCAGATCACCGCCGCCAAGTTCGCCGAGCGCCTGGTCGCCGGCATGGTCTCCTCCGACCCCAACCAAACCGCCGCCGCCCGCTGGGGTGATGAAGATCCGCAAAAGCTGGGCTGCAAGCAGTTTTATTGAGGTGGAAATCAGGACGCAGAGAGCGCAAAGCAGCGCGGAGATCGCGGAGTTTCACAGGAATTGCAATACCGTAGCCCGGATGCAGCGCAGCGGAATCCGGGATTGCCGCTGAGCAATGAGTCCCCGGATTCCGTTTCACTCCATCCGGGCTACTTCTTCCTCATTCTTCTCTGCGTCCTTTGCGCTCCTTTGCGTCCTCTGCGTCCCATCGATCTCAATGCACCCTGCGCATGGCCAGCAGGGCGATGCCGATTACCACCAGCCCCGGCACCAGTGAGGCCACCAGCGGGTTGAATTCATAGACCACCGCCATGTAGGCAATCGCCTTGTTGCCCATGTAAAAGCCCAATCCCATGAGGGTGCCGACAAAGATGCGCCGCCCCAACCCGACACTGCGCAGGCTACCGAACAGAAAGGGTACCGAGAGAAACAGCATGGCGACGCTGACCAGGGGCTTCATCAGCTTGCCCCAGAAGGCCACCTGATACTGAATCGCCTGCTGGCCGTTATCCTGCAAGAAGTTGATGTAACGATACAGGCCCCAGATGGGCAGCACATGGGGCTGCACCACCACCACATTGAGCAGATCAGGGTCGAGCATCGAGCCCCAGTTGGCCTGTTCGTGCTGCTCGATCTGGGTGCCGTCCTCGTCCAGCCGGGTCTGGCGAATCCCCTGCAGCAGCCATTTGCCGTCCTTGAATATCGCCTGATCGGCATGGGTGGCCAGCAGCATGCGCCCCTGCTCATCGAACTCGTAGATGTAGATGCCGCGCAATTGATTGCCCGGGAGTATGTTGCGGATGTTGATGAAGGCCTCGCCATCCCGCGCCCAGAAGCCGTACTTGCTGCGCAGGGTGATCTGCCCCGCCTGCAGGTCGGAACGCATTTGCTGGGCGTACTGCTCGCTCGGCGGCGCCACCAGCTCGCCGAGAATCACGGCAAACGCCATCAGCACCAAGCCGGCGCGCATCATCGAGCCGACGATGCGGTTGACTGAAACTCCCGCCGAGCGCATCGCTGTCAGCTCGGAATTCACCGCCAGGCTGCCAAGCCCCGCCAGGCTGCCCAGCAGCACCATCACCGGAAACAGCTCGTAGGCGTAGCGCGGCAGGGTCAGCAGCACATACACCAGGGCCGCCATGGTGCTGTACTGGCCCCGGCCCACGTCCTCCAGTTCGTTGAACAGGTTCATCACCCCGAGCAGGGTCAGCAGCACCAGCATGGACACCAGGGTACCGTAGAGCAGTTGCCGGCCGATGTAGCCATCGAGCAATCTCATCGCGTCCGCCCCAGCTGCCCGCCCAGCCGCCGCCCCAGTTGCCGATCCAGCCGCTTGAGGCGCTCCGCCATCCACAGGGAATCCATCAGCATCAGCAGCCCGGCCAGGCCGAGCATCAGCAGATGCACCCACCAGCGACCCAGCCACTCCGGCGTGACCCCCAGCACCATCCAGCTACCGGACAGGGCCTCCAGATTGGCGTAGAGAAAATAGGCCAGCAGCGCCAGCACCATCCGCCCACCCATGCCCTGGCGCGGTGGCGCCCGGCTCAGGGGCACACTGAGCACGGCAAACACCAGCACCGCCAGCGGGGCAAACAGCCGCAGCTGCAGCTCAGCCCGGTCCGCCAGCTGGTCCGAGCGCCACAACTCGGCGGTGGAGCGCAGCTTAGGCCCCATGATCAGCGCCCGCGGATCGCCCTCGGAGAGGCGCACGGCGTATTTGTCGAAGCGGGAGATACGGTACTCCGGCTGGCCCGGCTCGCCGTCGTAGCGATAGCCGTTCTGTAGCACCAGGTAGGTATCGCCGGTCTCGCCATCGGTGTACTGATAGCCATCGCGCGAGCGCACTATGCCCAGATCGGTCTGCTTGCGATGCTGGACAAAGACGTTGCGCATCAGGCTGCGGTCCTTGCTCAGTTCCTGGACGTAAAAAATCATCTCGCCGCGGCTGGATTCGTTGAACTTGCCGGCGCCTATGCTGCTGATTTCGTTGCCGCCTTCGCTCTGCTGATCCTTGTACTGGGCCAGCTGGTGATGGGCCCAGGGCTTGGCCACCAGGGTCATGGCGGCGCTCACCAGCATCACCGGCAGAATCGCCCAGGCATAGCCGCGGAAAATGCGCCCCCGCCCTACCCCGCCGGCGAGCAGGGCGGTCATCTCGCTGTCGCGGTACATCCGCCCCAGGGTCATCATCACGGCAAAGAAGAAAGTGGTGGTCACCAGCAGGCCAAAGGCCTTCAACAACTCCAGACCGAGCATGGTCAGAATCACGTCATGGGCAATGGCACCGGCGCTGCCCTGCTCCAGATAGCGGATGAAATTGTGCGCCGCCAGGATCAGCATCAGCACCAGCAGCAGGCTGAGCATGGTCTTGAGGATCTCGCTCATCAGATAGCGATCCAGCACGGCGAACAAAGGCGGTTTGGTGGACGTCATGGCGGCCATGATACCGGGCATCTGCCGGCTGAACCATCAGAGGCAAACTCCAAGCCCCGAGTCCTGCAGCCGCGCCCCCGCCGACAAGGGATGTTTCCTATTCCGGGCTGGCGCTGCTTGGCCGATGATCGTTAGACTAATGCCATCTGCCACCCGACACAGGACCCGCCATGGACTACAGCATTTCCACCCAATCCCCGCCCGATCTGACCGCCGATTGCCTGATCAGCGGCGTATTTGCCGGCAACAAGCTCAGCCCCAGCACCGCCCAGCTCGACCAGGCCAGCGGCGGCGCCATCGCCCGTCTGCTCAAGAATGCCCATCTGGACAAGCCCGGCGACAGCCTGCTGCTGCAGGAATTGGCCGGGATCAAGGCAAAAAAGCTGCTGCTGGTCTGTCTCGGGCCGAAAAAAGAATTCAAGCCCGCCGCCTGGCGCAAGGCGCTGGCCAGCGCCCTCGGCCAGTTGCAGAAAGACAAGAGCCGCCAGCTGGCCAGCACCCTCGGCGATGATCTCTGCAAAGGCCTCAGCAGCTACGCCAGCGCCCGCGACAGCGTGCTGCTCTGCGCCGAGGCAACCTACCGCGCCGACAGCTGCAAAAGCGCCGAGGCCCAAGCCAAGGCCGCGCCCAAATACCCGCTCCAGCATCTTTGCTGCTGGGCCGCCGATGCCGCGGCAGAGACGCAGATGGGCCTGGGCCTGAAACACGGCCAGGCCATAGCCCAAGGGGTCAATCTGGCCAAGGACCTGGCCAATCTGCCGGGCAACATCTGCACCCCCAGCTACCTCGCCGAGCAAGCGAAAAAGCTCGCCAAGCAGCACAAGGCGCTGAAGCTGTCGGTGCTGGAAGAAGCCGACATGGAAAAGCTCGGCATGGGCTCGCTGCTGTCGGTCTCCCGCGGCAGTCGCCAGCCAGCCAAGCTGATCATCATGGAATACAAGGGCGCCAAGGCCAGCGCCAAGCCCATCGCCCTGGTGGGCAAGGGCCTGACCTTCGACGCTGGCGGCATCTCGCTGAAGCCCGGCGCGGGGATGGACGAGATGAAATACGACATGTGCGGCGGCGCCAGCGTCATCGCCTGTCTGCAGGCCGCTGCCGAGCTGGAACTGCCGCTGAATCTGGTGGGCCTGGTGCCGGCCAGCGAGAATCTGCCCGATGGCGCCGCCAACAAGCCCGGCGACATTGTCACCAGCCTGTCCGGCCAGACCATCGAAATCCTCAACACCGATGCCGAGGGCCGGCTGATCCTCTGCGACACCCTGACCTATGCCGAGCGCTTCGAGCCGGCAGCGGTGATCGACATCGCCACCCTCACCGGCGCCTGCATCATCGCCCTCGGGGATCAGGCCAGCGGCCTGCTGGCCAACCATCAGGAACTGGCGGATGAACTCCTCGCCGCCGGCCAGGCCAGCAACGACCGCGCCTGGCAGCTGCCACTGTGGGAGGAATACCAAAAGCAGCTGGACAGCCCCTTTGCCGACATGGCCAACATCGGCGGCAAGGGCGCCGGCACCATCACCGCCGCCTGCTTCCTCTCCCGCTTTGCAAAGAAGTTCCACTGGGCCCATCTGGACATCGCCGGCACGGCCTGGAAGTCAGGGGAAAACAAGGGTGCTACCGGCCGACCTGTGCCCCTGCTGATGGAATTTCTGCTCCAGCGCGCTGGGCAAAAATGACCGATATCGCCTTCTACGTGCTCAAGCCCCAGGCCCAGGGAGACCGTTTCTCCCTGGCCTGCCGGCTGATCGATAAGGCCTACGGCCAGGGCCGTCGGGTGCTGGCCTACACCGATTCGGCCGACGACAGCCAGCGGCTGGACCGGCTGCTGTGGTGCTTCCGTGACCAAAGCTTCATCCCCCACGGTCTGCTGGGGCGGATCGACAGCCAGCTGCCCCCGGTGCTCATCAGCCACCAGGACGACCCCGCTGCGGAGAGCGACGTACTCATCAACCTATCCCGCCGCCAACCGCCCTTCTTCAACCGCTTCCAGCGCCTGGCGGAACTGATCGACCGCGACCCCGAGGTCATCAGCAACGGCCGCCAGCGCTACCGCCAGTATCAGGCGCAG
>JADGBD010000028.1:0-2015 GCA_015231665.1 Gammaproteobacteria bacterium | reverse complement strand
CGACCCCGAGGTCATCAGCAACGGCCGCCAGCGCTACCGCCAGTATCAGGCGCAGCGCTTTAATCTTAAGCATCACGATATCAACTAAGGCTAATGGAGATCGCCCCAGAATCGGCAACATTTCTGGGGCACTTTCGGACTCGGAACTGGGGGACTCGTGCGTTGCCAGTGATGGTCAGCAACTTTTAAAAATACTCTGCGCTCTCCGCGCTTCTTAGCGGCCTCTGCGTCCTGACTGATCTTAGCCTGGCCGCATCAGACCTCTTCCTGCATCACCGCGACGATCTGATCTTCCAGCTCGGCTCGCACCGCCAACACCTCGCCCAGCCGCGACAGATCCTGCTTGAGGTCATCCATGATCAGTTGATGGCTGAACTCGTCGTACTTATCGTTGAAATCGACGATCAGGGTGGTCAACTCCACCAACTGCTCGTGCAGGGCCTCGATGGTGGCGATCACCTGCGGCCGCGCCTCCTTGCCCTCGACGATGCGCTCTTCGATCTCCAGGTGCAACAAGGCGGTATAATCGATCAGGATCTGGCAGAAATCACGCAACTCCTCGCGGATCGATTTCTCATGATGAAACGGCTCCAGACCTGAGACCTTGCAAAACATGGCGAGCATTTTTTGCCGCTCGTTCAGCAACTCTTCCACCAGCCGGCGGGTATCGCGCTCGGTCTGTTCATTGGGGTGTACCATTCGCTCGGTCATGGAATTATCCTCAAGCCCGGTTGTCGTCATAAAGTCCAAATCCGGCTTATTTTAACCCCTATTGCGATGCAGATATGAACTACTTTGCCGGCCAGCATGCATACCGCAGCCGCATCCTGCTCATCCTCCTGCTCTGGCTACCGGCCTGCGCCAGCCAGGCCGCCCGGCCGAGCAGCGCCATGGTCGACGCCATGCAGGCCATGGTCGACTCCATGGCCGACTATGTGGAAAGCCGGCGCGGCACCGGCATAGGCCTGGGCGAGCTAATGGATCGCAACCTCAGCTCCGGCCTCTACGGCGACGAATACGATGACCTGCGTATCCTCTACGGCAGCATGCCCGGCGCCCCGCCCCGCTCCACCGCCTCGCGCACCCAACTGCTGGACGGGGTCTGGATGGGGCGCAATCGCGCGGTGCTGATGATTCGCGACGGCCTGCTGCGCGCCTTCGCATACAACCTCGCTCAGCATCAGGAAGCCGAAATCTACCTCGACCCGCCCCTGCTGCAAATCCGCAACCTCGACAGCGGCGCCCTGCACGAATTCCAGTTCGTCTACCGCGGCGGCAAACTCGCCATGCGCGATGAAAACGGCCAAATCCTCCTCTACCGCCGCATCCACCTAGAGACCGCCCGCCCCAGCAGAACCTGGCGATAGCCCCCAACAACAGGAAAACGCCCGCCTCCCTTGCCCGACACCCCAGCGGTCTTTATACTGCCGCCTCCGCAAACACCGATGCCAATGTAGCTCAGTCGGTAGAGCAACTGATTCGTAATCAGTAGGTCGGCGGTTCGATTCCGCCCATTGGCTCCATAAATCAATAAGTTACGACGCCATTCCGATCACATCGCCATCCGATTGTGCCAAATTTGTGCCCCCAACCGGGGACAACTGGCACAGCTTGTCGGCGTAGTCGGCCAGATGACTCTGGCCCAAGTGCGCATACCGGCGCACCATCTCCACTGACTCCCAGCCGCCCAACTCCTGTAGAACGTGCAGGGGTGTACCATTCTGGACATGCCAGGACGCCCAGGTATGGCGCAGGTCATGCCAACGAAAATCCTTTATTCCCGCTCGCTTCAAGGCCCCTCTCCAGGCCTTGGTACCAACCTGATTGATCGGCTTCCCTTTGTAGCTAAACACCCGCGTGGAGTGCTTGCCGATCTGCCGCCTGAGCATCAGAATCGCCTCCGCGTTCAGTGGCACCGAGATCGCCTTTTTGGCCTTGGCTTGGTCGGGATGAATCCAGGCCACCCGCCGTTGCAGGTCAACCTGGCTCCATTCCAGTCCCGAGACATTGGCTTG
>JADGBD010000362.1 GCA_015231665.1 Gammaproteobacteria bacterium | reverse complement strand
ATCTCTTAAGATCAACAGGCAAAATCCTTGCCTAATTCCAAGTTTAGTCGCCTTTGCTCAAAGCGCCACGCCCGCCATGCAAACTTCAAACGTTATAGGCTACCCCTCTCCCCAACCCCTCTCCCCCAAGGGGCGAGGGGCTTTATAGCCCGAGCAGTTATCTTCAAACTTCACCCTTCAAACTTTCCCGTCACCCTTCAAACTTTATTTCAGGTGCTTGCTGCGCAGCACCGAGGTCAATTTATCGGCGTAGCCCGGGTCAGTAGCGTAGCCGGCCTTCTGCAGCTCGCTGAAGTAGGCCCTGGGGTTGTCCGCCACGCTCAGGGCCTTGCCGTAGCGCGGGTTGGACAGAATGAAGTTGGCGTAATCAAGGAAGCTCTCGCGGTAGCTGGCGTAGGAGCGGAAGGGCTCGGTCTTGCGCACGGCCACGCCACCTTCGTATTCCAGGGTGGAGACGGCCACCTTGTCACCCTGCCAACTGCGATTGGCCTTGATGCCGAACAGATTATGCGCCGAGCTGCCATCGGGATGGTACATCTGGCGCCTGCCCCAGCCGCTTTCCAGGGCCGCCTGGGCGATGAGCACGTCGGCATCCACCCCCAGCTTGGCGGCGGCCTCCTGGGCGTGCGGCCGCAGGCGGCGAACAAAATCCTCGGCGCTGGTGAAGGGCTGATTCTCAGCCGCCCCGCCGCGCCCTGCCCTGGCGACCTTATCGCTGGCTGTGCTGGGTTGAGAAGGCGCTTGAGTCGGGACCTCAGCGCCAGCCGCGGTCTGGCGCACCGGCACTCTGGCCCGGCCCGGGTAGATACGGTTATCCAGCGGCAGCGGCGCGCCTTGCAGGGCGCCCTGGATGGGCATGGGCGGCTGGCCGTTGGAGATCAGCGGCAGGTTGTCCAGTCCATCCCGTGCCGCCAGTGCCTCGTTCTTGCCGCCGAGTTGGCGCTCCAGCACCTCACTCAGGCCGATACCGCCGCTCTTGCTCAGGTGCTGGGCCAGTTGTTGATCGTACATCTCGCGATAGAACTGGCTCTGACTGCTGTCGAAAATACCGTCGCCGGGGCTGGCCTTGCGCATTTCCTTGAGCATCTGCTGCAGGAACATGGCCTCGAACTGGCGCGCCACCTCGCCAACGGCGGCAGCCTGGTTCTTGCTCGCCTTGGCCTTGAGGGCGGTGAGGCCGGCAAAGTCGGTATAGACTGAGGCATCTGCAATGGCCATGGGCGTGCTCCCTAGATCACGATCAGCTCGGCATTGAGGGCGCCGGCCTGCTTCAGGGCCTCCAGAATGGCCACCAGATCACTGGGTGCCGCGCCCACCTGATTCACCGCCTGCACCACCTGATCCAGGCTGACACCGGGGTTGAACACAAACATGCGATTGGCACCCTGGTTGACGTAAAGATCGGAGTTGGGCGTGACCGTGGTCTCGCCCTCGCTCAGGGGCGCGGGCTGGGATACGTCCAGATTTTCCTTGATGGTCACCGTCAGGCTGCCGTGGGACACCGCCGCCGGGCTGACGCGCACCTGGCTGTTGATCACCACGGTGCCGGTACGGGAGTTGACGATGATCTTGGCCGCGGCATCGCCGGGCTTGATCTCGATGTTCTCCAGCATGGCCATGAAGGAGACGCGCTGGCCAGCATCGCTGGGGGCCTGCACGCTGATGGAGGTGGCGTCTATGGGCTGGGCCGAGCCCGGGCCTATGCTTTTGTTGATGGCATCGGCCACGGCGCGGGCGGTGGTGAAATCGCTGCGGTGCAGGTTGAACACCAGATTGGCCGCGTTATTGAAAGGGTTGGCGACCATGCGCTCGACGGTGGCGCCGCCGGGAATTCGCCCCACGCTGGGGATGTTGACGGTAATCCGACTGCCATCCATCCCTTCGGCAGCCAGGCCGCCCACTACCAGATTACCCTGGGCAATGGCATAGACCTTGCCATCGGCACCCTTGAGCGGGGTCATCAGCAGGCTGCCGCCACGCAGGCCCTTGGCATCACCCACCGAGGAAACGGTAATATCGATCTGCTGGCCGGGCTTGGCAAAGGCCGGCAGGTCGGCATGCACCATCACCGCCGCCACGTTTTTGGGGTTGATCTTCAACCCCGCCGGCGCGGCTATGCCCAGCTGGGTGAGCAGGCTTTTCAAGCTCTGCTCGGTGAAGGGTGAGGAATTGACCTTATCCCCCGAGCCGTCCAGCCCCACCACCAGGCCGTAGCCGAGCAACTGGTTGCTGCGCACCCCGGCTACCGAGGCCAGGTCCTTGATCCGCTCCGCCTGCAGCGGGCCGCTGAGCAGGCCAAAGGCCAGGCCCAGAAGCAGCAGCGGCAAGATTTTGCCCCTGGTGCCGGCTAGATGGCTGGATAGGCTGTACATGGTCATCTCCTGTCGATATGTGCTGTTTGTTAAACATCCTAGGCAATTTCCGAGTCCCCAGTCCCGAATCCCGAGCGGCCAAGAGAGGCTTCACGTTCCGAGACACTGCTGCTCGCTCTATGCCGGTCAAAACGGCATCAATGCCCCAATAAAGAAGCGCGCCAACCAGCCCATGCTGTTGGATTCGCTCACCGGGCCGTCACCCACATAGACAATGGTG
>JADGBD010000361.1 GCA_015231665.1 Gammaproteobacteria bacterium | reverse complement strand
CTGGTGGTGCTGTCTGCCTGCAATACCGGCCGCGATGGCGCTGAAAGCGACCGCGGA
The DNA here is from genome assembly GCA_015231665.1 of Gammaproteobacteria bacterium. Classification (GTDB taxonomy): domain Bacteria; phylum Pseudomonadota; class Gammaproteobacteria; order Chromatiales; family Chromatiaceae; genus Magnetovirga. Next base: position 2,552 of record JADGBD010000361.1, on the reverse strand, counting down.
GAAGGGTTCACCGGGCTCACACGCAGTTTCATGTATGCCGGTGCCGATGCCTTGGCTGTCACCCTCTGGCCGGTGGAGAGCAGTAGCGCAAAGCGTCTCACCGAAGAGGCGTATCGTAGCCTTGCCATGGCTGAAGACCTTGAATCCGGCGCGCGGGCACTGGCCTTTGCACGCGCCAAGCGCGCCATGCTGGCTCGACCGCATCGGATAGTCTTGGACCCTCTGGACAGCGAGGGAGGCAGCATTTCAACGGACCACCCTTTCTTCTGGGCCCCATTCATCCTGGTTGGGGATGGACAATGAGACTGCGTCCAGCGCCATTGACCCATCCGGCTTAACGCTGCTTTCGCGGCTGGGAAAGGCTGGGGCAAATCGGGGTACGTCACCGTCAGCCCCCAGAAGAATTGGACTAACCGGCGCCTCGCTTCACCCCAGCATCTGCTCAAGCTGCTCTGACAGTGCCTCGCACAGGGCGCTGATCCGACTGATCTGAGAGGCTACGGCAGCCACGTCACGCTGTGGCAACGCGAGCGCGCTGTGCGCCTCTTGGTGGATGGACCCATGCAGGCGGTCAATCTCCGGCAAGGCCGGATGGGTTGAATAGCGTGCGTACCCGGCTTGGTGCAGCCAAGAGCCGAACCGGCACAGACGACTGTCGAGCGGTGGCGGTTTGTCCTGCTTGCCGTTCAGAAAGGCGGTCAACTCCTTGACCCAAGCCCGGTGTTCGACCATGGCGAACAGAATGGGGGTGTCGTCCCGGCTGACCGGGGCGCAGGCGCGCCAGGTGGTAGGCGGCTGCCAATGATTGATCCAGTCGGGTATCTGCTCGGCCGGCATGGGCCGGGCGATGGCATAGCCCTGGGCCAGGGCGCAGCCCATGCGCAGCAGCATCACGCCGTGTTCCAGGCTTTCCACGCCCTCGGCAATCACCTGGCGGCGAAAGGCGCCGGCCAGGCCGATCACCCCATCCAGAATGGCCAGGTCCTCGGGGTCCACCAGCATGTCGCGCACGAAACTCTGGTCGATCTTCAATAGGTTGGCGGGCAGGCGTTTGAGATAGGTGAGCGAGGAATAGCCGGTGCCAAAATCGTCCAGGGCGAAGCCGACACCCAGCTCGGCACAGCGGCTGATCAACTTGGAGATGTGGTCGATATCGTCCAGGGGGTTGCTCTCCAACACCTCGATTTCCAGGTCGCCGGGCTGCACGGACGGGTATTCTGCCAGACACTGGCGCATCCAGTCGCTAAAGTCTGCTTGCTGTAACTGGGTGGCGTCGATATTGATGCTGACCGGCAGATTGAGTCCTTGCCGCCGCCAGGTCTCGATCTGAGCCAGGGCGGTGTGGATGACCCATTGGCCGATCTCGATGCCGAGCGGGTGCTGATCTACCACCGGCAGGAACACGCCGGGCGGCAGCAGGCCCCGGACGGGGCTATTCCAGCGAATCAGGGCCTCGACCCCGATGACTGCGCCGCTGCGCATGTCCACCTTGGGCTGGTAGTACAGGATGAAGGTGCCGGTGTGCAGGGCCTGGCGAATGCTTTCCAGGCTTTCGTGGTGTCCGCGCACTGCTTCATCGTGAACAGCATCGAACAGGTGGTAGCGGTTCTTGCCGGCCTGCTTGGCCTGATACATGGCCTGGTCGGCCTGGCGGATCAACTGGTCGGCGACTACATCTTCACTCTGCGGGTAAAAGCTTACCCCCAGACTGGCCGAGACCCGCATCGGCATGCTGTCCAGGAGCACGGGCTCGGACGCGGCCGCCATCAGGGCGACAAACTCGTCGCCGCCCAGGCGGGCCAGGGTGTCGCCGTCGCGCAGGGCCAGGCGCATGCGCTGTCCCAACTGAACCAGCAGCCGGTCGCCCTGGTTGTGACCGTGCTGGTCGTTGATGGCCTTGAAGCCGTCAAGGTCCAGGTACACCACGGCCATCTGGTCGCTGCGCCGAAGGGTCTGGACCATGGCTTGTTGGATACGGTCGGCAAGCAGCAGGCGGTTGGGTAGACCGGTTAGGGCGTCGAAGTGGGCAATGTGCTCGAGCTTTTCCTGATGGCGTTTGCGGTCGGAAATGTCTCTCGCCAGGCTGACAAAGAGGTTCTGCTCCGGCAGGCGGCTGATCGAGACTTCCACCTCGATCGGTTGCCCCGCTTTGGTCCGGTGAACGGTCTCGAAGCGCGCCCCCCCGGTCTCCTGGCAGGCGTGGAGAACAGCCGCAATTTCTGCCGCGGTCTGCTGGATTTCGATATCCCGGATTGAAAGCCGTAGCAACTCCTCGCGGCTATAACCCAGCATGCGGCAGGTGGCTTCGTTGACATCCAGGATGCGCCCGTCGGCATCGACCAGGAAGTAGCCATCCTGCGCCGTTTGCAGGATGGCCTCATAGCGTTGGTGTTCCCGCGCCAGACGTTTTTTGCCTTCCACCAGGGCGGTGATGTCCCGAACGATGATAACCACTCCTTGACATGCCTTGCTTTCATTGAGAACAGGGGCCTTAGTGGTACTCAAATAACGGATGCCGTTGTCAGTGGGAATCTGCTCCTCGAGGCGTTTAT
>JADGBD010000360.1 GCA_015231665.1 Gammaproteobacteria bacterium | reverse complement strand
GCAAAACTGCACGGCGCCACGGATGTGGTCTCTGTACTCATGGGCCAGCAGCAGGGCGTCGATGCGGGCGGGGTCAACCCCCAGCTGGCCAAGGCGTGCTGAGGTTTCCCGGCAAGAGAGACCGCAATCAATCAGCAGGCGGCAACCCCGGGCTTCGATCGGGGTGGCGTTGCCACGGCTGCCACTGCCGAGGGATGCGAATTTCAATTGGGCCTAGCGAATCTGCTCGTGTAACAGGGTGAGTATGCGCACCGCTGTTTCCGAGTTATCCATTTGCCCTTGCTCGTTGTGCACCCGCACCTCGGCGCCATCGCCCTGAGCGGACAGGCGCACCTGGTATTGGCTGGCCTTGTCCAGTTTGTCATTGTCACTCCAGAAGGCGAGTTTCGACAGCAGACCCTCATCCTTCCCCTGACCGGCATAGGGGTCGTTGTAGCGGACGTAGTAGACCCCCTCGGCGCGATTGCGGTCTTCCACGGCAAAGCCGACCCGATCCAAGGCTACGCCGGTGAGGCGCCAGCTGCGCTCCAGGTCTTCGTTGATCTGCAGGGCGACCTGACTGTTGTTGCGCAGCAGCTGCGAGCGTGTGGGGCTGGCGGCAGCGCCGCCTTTGCCGCCCTTGCTGACTTCATCGGTGGCGCGCTTTTCATTGACGCCGAAGAAGATCATGATCCGGCGCAGCATTACCGCCTCGAGGCCGTGATCCGTCGGCCGCGGCACCCAGACCGCCTGCTCGCCCTGGTTGGCGGAGCCGGTCATGATTTTCTCCTGCATGCCGGTGTGGGTCAGATAGAGCTCGGTGGTGCCGTTGCCGCCTTCTTCCAGACGTACGCGGAACTGGTCGCGAGTGTCGGAGGCGTAGAGTCCGTCAAACACGCCGCGAATGGCATCGGTGATGAAGTCGGACTTGATGTCGGCACGGTTTTCCAACCAGGCGGTGCGCATCAGGCCCACCTCCGGGTCCTGCTCCAGCAGGAGGATGCCGTTTTCTTGCCAGAAGGCCACCAGCACCGGCCAAACCTGAGCAGGGCTGGCCTTGATCACCAGCCAGCGCTTGTCGCCGCTGCGCTGGAGTTCGATATCCTTGACCTTGGTCAGCACCCCGCCGCTGCCATCGGCTGGCCGGGTGGTGCCGGGCTGGCGCTCGCTGCTGTATTCAGAGAAGGTGGCCGAGCCACTGCCGCCGCCGACATCGGGCACCACCAGGGCGTTGTCGATGCGGTCGCGGGTCAGGTCTGGCGGCACTTCCAGGTCCTTTTGCGCATCGCGAGACTTCTTGTACTCGACCTTGCGGTCTTCCACCAGGCTGTCCATCTCCGGCATGATGTTGCAGCCACTGAGGAACAGCAGGGGCAGCAGAATGATGAGTTTTTTCATGTGACTGAGCTCAGGCTAGGTTGTCGAGCAGGCCGGCGGTTTGCAAAGCCGCGCGCACAACGGGCTGCGCGGCCGAGGACAGCCAGGTCAGGGGTAGGCGAATGCCGGTGGGGATCAGGCCCATTTCCGCCAGGGCCCATTTCACCGGGATGGGGTTGGCCTCTACAAAGAGTTTCTGATGCAGTTCCGCCAGCGGCCGATCCAGCTCTGCCGCCTCCTTGGCCAGGCTGGCGATGGCGGCAGCCACCATTTGCCGCATTTGCCGCGGGGCGATGTTGGCGGTGACCGAGATGACGCCGTTGCCACCCTGCAGGAGAAACTCCCGCGAGCTGGCATCGTCGCCGCTATAGAGGGCGAAATCGGCACCGCAGAGCTCGCGCAGGCGGGATACCCGATTGAGATCACCGGTGGCTTCCTTGATGCCGATAATGTTGTCGATGGGGGCCAGGCGGGCGACGGTTTCCGGCAGCATGTCGCAGGCGGTGCGGCCGGGTACGTTGTAGAGAATCTGGGGGATGTCGACGCTTTCGGCGATCTTGCGGTAATGCAGGTAAAGGCCTTCCTGGGTCGGCTTGTTGTAGTAGGGGGTGACCAGCAGGCAGGCGTCTGCGCCCATCTGCTGGGCGCAGCGGGTGAGGGTGATGGCCTCGCTGGTGGCATTGGCGCCGGTGCCGGCGATCACCGGCACCCGCCCGGCAGCGTATTCGACGCTGCGGCGGATCACCTCACAGTGCTCGTCCTCATCCAGGGTGGCGGATTCGCCGGTGGTGCCCACTGCGACTATGCCATCGGTGCCCTGTTCGATGTGCCAGTCGATCAGACGTTTCAGGCAAGCAAAATCCAACTCTCCCGACGCCGACATCGGCGTTACCAGCGCAACCAGACTGCCCTGAATCATCAAAACCGCTCTCAGTGAGAATAAAGTGGCCAATTCTAGCCCGGTTTTGTCCGGGGGTCACGCAGCCCCTTCAAGACAAAGCGGACTACCCAAACCGCCATGGCAGGGATAAACTGGCTCAGTCTTCCATTCAAACCCGAGCCGACCATGCCTGCCATTAACAATTATCTGGTCCTCTCCGCCCTGGGTAAGGACCGTCCTGGAATTGTCGATCGCCTGACCTAGCTGATCCTGGATTACGACATCAATATTGTCGATAGCCGGATGACCGTGCTCGGCGGCGAATTTGCCATTCTGATGATGGTCCAGGGCAACTGGAATACCCTGGCCAAGCTGGAAAACGCCCTGC
>JADGBD010000359.1 GCA_015231665.1 Gammaproteobacteria bacterium | reverse complement strand
CTCCGCTCAGCGAACGGCTTAAGCAGCCAGTAAATGTCTTAAGTTGACGCCATTGAGCGATGAACAGACCTCATCCCTGAATGAGTCGTCGTCTGTCGAACAGCTGAAGAGTGATATGGGTCGGGCTCTGTCAAACGTCTCTGTGCAAGGATCTGGCCGAGACCCCGCCTTCTCGGTATCATTCCCTCAACGACAATAAAGTACCGAATCGTCATGGGATTGCTTGACTAGTTACCTGGCCCAACTCTCCTGCTTTCCTTGGGATGGAACGTGCTACGAGTATACCTGTACCCCTTGATTTACCTGCTCGTGGCACTCAGCTTGCTGTCTGGGCTGGCTTGTGCACGTGACGAGGCAGGTATAGTCGAGCCTGCATCCGGTTCGCCCCTCATGGGCAGGCCTCAGCCCTCCATTTTCATCCTTCACTCCTACAGCCAGGAGTACCCCTGGACCCGTGGCCAGCACCAGGGGTTCATCAACACCCTCTCGGCGGACCCTGATCGCAGCTACGAAGTCTTTGCCGAATATCTTGACACCAAGCGCGTCAGCCTGAGCCCATCCTACGCCGCCTTGATGACGGGATACCTCAGCAGCAAATATGCAGACCATCGCCCCTCCGCCATCTACGTCACTGACGATAACGCGCTCTCCTTTGCATTGGACAACATGGAGGACATCTTCCCCGGAGTGCCGCTTTTCTTGTCCGGGGTCAATGACTACAGCGTGAAGGAGCAACTGCCCGCCGGGCGTTTCAGCGGGGTTTTCGAGAAGAAGGAAATCGCCCCCAATCTGGCCCTGATGCAGCAATTTGACCAAGTCCGGTCCGATATCGTGATCCTCGGTGATGCCAGTGAGACCTATCAGGCCATCGCGGCCGAGGTAAGGGTCGAACTCGCTGGTCAGCCGGTACAGGCATCCTTTGTCTCCAGTAACCGTCTGGACGATCTGATAACCCAACTCAAACAAGCCGAGGGGCGCTTCATATTTCTTACCACCCTGGGAGCGGTTGCCGATGCGCAAGGCCGAACGCTGCCTCTGAAAGAAACCTTGCATGCCATCGTCACAAGCGGTGATTTTGTCATCTTCAGTATGGAAGACGCCTATCTCCAGCCCGGGGTATTGGGAGGATGGGTCACCTGTGGAACATGCCAGGGCCGTGTCGCCGAACAGCTAATACGACAATATTTGTCCGGCACACCCATGGATGCACTGGGCCTGATCGAGGCAAGCCCCAACGAGTACATCTTCGATGACCTGGAACTGGCGCGGGTCGGGCTCACCCTCCCGCCTGGCGTCCGCCGAGAGGCAAAGCTGGTTAACGAACAGCTGGGATTCTACGAAACCAACCGTAGAATGCTGCTGGCCAGTCTATACGCCCTGGGCGGCTTGCTGGTACTGGCGCTGATCGGCACACTGATACTTTTTGTCCGCAAGAACCGTGTCATCCTGGCCGCCTCACATAGGCTCACCGAAAGTGATGCGCGTTTCCGCACCCTCTTCGATTCATTACCCGACCCCGCCCTGCTGATCGACCAATGCCACATCGTCGAGAGCAATCAGGCTGCTGTTGCCATGTTTGGCTACCCAAGCAAAAAGGGCCTCCTCGGCATCCACTTGGGGGCGCTAGGCCCCTCCCTTCAGCCCGATGGCGAGGTCACCCTGGACAAGGCCGAGCGCATGATGGCCATTGCCCGAAACACCGGCATCAATCACTACGAATGCCGACATAAGCGGGCAGATGGCAGTAGCTTTGATGCCGAGATAACCCTGTCTGCCATCAGCATCCAGGGCAACCTGGCCATCTGCGGCATCGTCCGCGATGTCACCGAGAGGAAGCAGACCGAGGCACGCCTGCAACTGATGGCCACGGTCTTCTCCAACAGTAACGAGGCCATCATTGTCACTGACGCAAACAACCGGATCGTCGCTGTCAACCCGGCTTTCACCACCCTAACGGGCTATCTCCAGGACGACGTCCACGGCAAGAACCCCAGCATTCTTTCCGCCGGAAACACCCCCAAAGAAGTTTATGACCAGATGTGGGCCAGCCTGAACCAGACCGGACAATGGCAGGGAGAACTCTGGGACAGACGCAAGACCGGTGAAAGCTATCCGAAATGGCTCTCTATCTCAGTGGTTCGAGATAGCGATGGGCTGGTGGTCAATTTCATCGGTAGTTTTGTCGACATTTCTGAGCGAAAGGCCTCTGAAGAGAAGATCCGCCACCTGGCGCATCACGACGCCCTCACCGGCCTACCCAACCGCTTCAGTCTGGAAGAAAGGCTTGAACAGGGACTACTGTTCAGCAAGCGTAGCGGCAAACAACTGGGGTTGATGATGATCGACCTGGACCGTTTCAAAATCATCAACGATACGCTGGGCCATCATGTGGGTGACGAATTGCTTATCCAGGTTGCCAAGCGCCTCAGCCAATCCGTACGCGAGTCCGATATCGTGGCCCGGCTGGGTGGAGATGAGTTCGTTGTTGTGCTTCCCAACATCGCCACAGCCAATGATGCCGCCCACATAGCTTGCAAGATTCTCAATGCAGTACGAGAACCCTACCCGATCGATGACAAAGAACTGCGCACTTCACCAAGCATTGGCATCAGCCTGTTTCCCGAC
>JADGBD010000358.1:1612-2628 GCA_015231665.1 Gammaproteobacteria bacterium | reverse complement strand
CCGCCTATGTCAGCCTGGAGCCTTGTAGCCACTTCGGCCGCACCCCACCCTGCGCCGATGGCCTGATCGAGGCTGGGGTGGCGCGGGTGGTAGCCGCCATGCAGGACCCCAATCCGTTGGTGGCGGGCCAGGGTTTTGAGCGCCTGCGTCAGGCCGGCATTCAGATTGAATCAGGCCTGCTGGAAGACGCAGCCAGGGCGCTCAATCCCGGCTTCAACAAGCGCATGCAGCAGGGGTTGCCCTGGGTGCGCTGCAAGCTGGCCATGAGCCTGGACGGACGTACCGCCATGGCCAGCGGCGAGAGCCAGTGGATCACCGGCCCCGAGGCGCGCGAGGATGTGCAGCGCTGGCGTGCGCGCAGTTCGGCGATTCTGACCGGCAGCGGCACTGTGCTGGCGGATGATCCCTCGCTGAATGTGCGCCTCAGCACCGAACAACTGCACCAGCTGGGGCCGGATTATCCTGTGCGCCAACCCCTGCGGGTGCTGCTTGACAGCCGCCTGCGAACCACACCCAGTGCCCGCCTGCTCGGCCTGCCGGGTGAGACCCTGATCCTCTGCGCTGATGCCAGCACATCGCGAGCCCAGGCTCAGGCGGAGGCACTGCGCAGAGCGGGAGCCGAGGTCCAGCAGGTGGCAACCAGCGCTCAGGGGCTGGACCTGGAGCAATCACTGCGATTGCTGGCACAGCGCGGCATCAACGAGGTCTGGGTCGAGGCCGGCGCTACCCTCAGCGGTGCGCTACTTCAGGCGGGATTGGTGGATGAGCTGATCCTCTACATGGCGCCCAAGCTCATGGGCGATACCGCCCGCGGTCTGCTGCATCTGCCCGGTCTTGAGCGCATGGCGCAGTGTATCCAGCTCGAATATGCTGACATACGCCGGGTGGGCAGGGATTTGCGCTTTGTAATACCATGCGCTGGATCGTTCGGAACCCAGAACTGAGGGCTGGAGACTCGCCAGGCTAGCTTGGTCAAGCTCCGCCAACAGGATCGCCAGGATTGTTTTGACTGTATG
>JADGBD010000358.1:0-1559 GCA_015231665.1 Gammaproteobacteria bacterium | reverse complement strand
CGATCAGCTGCCCATGGATGCGACCTGGGACGATTTGATGCAGCAACTCTATGTGCGCGAGGCCATAGAGCGGGGACTGGAGGACAGCAGGGCCGGCAGAACCCTTGATGTCGCCGAGGTCAGGAAAAAATATGGCTTAGCTGAATGAGGGTGCTTTGGACTGAAGCAGCCCTGGGCCATTTGGATGCGATTTTTGCCTATATCGACCAAAGTTCACCGGTTTACGCGCTTCGGGTCGTTGATCGAATTACTCAACGATCAAAACAAATCGCAGCATTTCCCTATTCAGGACGCAAGGTGCCTGAATTTGAGGTGGAACAGATCAGAGAGGTTTTTTTCAGCCCATACAGGATCATTTATCAGATCAAGGCCGAACAAATTGAGGTGCTGGCTGTCATCCATGGCGCAATGAATCTGGCATCTGAGAAAGAAAAATAGCCTTCATTGGCGTTTGATGCAGCCCTTAGACTATCTGGAGCCCCCATGTTTACAGGAATCATCCAAGCCGTCGGCGAGATCGGTGGCATCGAGTGGCGCAGCGGCGATGCCAGGCTCTGGGTAAAGACCGGCAAGCTCGACCTGAGCGATGTGCAACTGGGCGATAGCATCGCCGTCAATGGTGTCTGTCTTACCGCTGTGCAACTGCGCCCGGATGGTTTTTTTGCCGATGTCTCCCGCGAGACTCTGTCCCTGACAACCTTGCAGCAACTCAAACCGCAAAGCCGAGTCAATCTGGAAAAGGCACTGACTCTGAATACCCGTCTCGGCGGCCATCTGGTCAGCGGCCATGTGGATGGGGTAGGCCGGGTGATCGAGCGGCGCGACGATGCCCGCTCCGAGCGCTTCACCATCGAGGCCCCGGCGGCCCTGGCGCGCTACATCGCCCACAAGGGCTCGATTACAGTAGATGGCACCAGCCTGACGGTAAACGGTGTCGATGGGGCACAATTTCATCTGAACATAGTGCCCCACACCCTGCAGGAGACCATCATGGCCGGCTACGCCCCGGGCAGCGAGGTGAATCTGGAGGTGGACCTGATCGCCCGCTACCTGGAGCGCCTGGTGCTGGGGGACGCTGCCGCAGAACCCCAATCCCTGGTCACAAAATCCCTCTTGGCACGTGCGGGTTTCATCAGTTAGGTTGCGAGAACGATAACCACCAGACTTCAAAGCGGAATATCTGTAAAAACAATCTGTTGTCTTTGATTAGTGGTTACAGCAGACACACCCAAACAAGAGTCTTGACGACCCCAATACCCTGGCGTATCATGCGCCCCTCACAACCTGCCGAGGTGGTGAAATTGGTAGACACGCTAGCTTCAGGTGCTAGTGGGGGAAACCCCGTGGAGGTTCAAGTCCTCTCCTCGGCACCACTTTGCCTTTTTTCTATAAAATCAACGACTTAGAAAAATACAGGGCTGCAATTCTAGTACACCTTTCTAGTACACTCTGCCGACTGCATTGGTTGCGTGTTGGCGCTATAGCCAAAAAATTAAGGGACTATATCAGATGAAAAAATCCACACTCCCCATTGCATCCCAGGTTGCCATCGTACTGTC
>JADGBD010000357.1 GCA_015231665.1 Gammaproteobacteria bacterium | reverse complement strand
CCGCCGATGGCGGCGAGGCCTACAGCAAGCCCGGCTTGTCTACCGCCGTGGCCCGCCGCCAGCAGGCCGATGAACTGATCCAGAAAGACGCCGCGAGCCTGGCGCTGGAATTCAACTGCGAGATTCACACCCGCACCCGCGTCACCGCGATTGATCGGCGCAGACGCCGTCTCAGCCTGGAAGCCGGCCGGGGAGCCGAACAACTGGACTACGACAAGCTGGTGCTGGCCCTGGGGGCCGATGCCCGCGTCTTCCCCACTGAAGGGAGCGAGACCCTGGACATAGCCACGGTCAACGACCTCGACGACTACCGCCGCTGGCGTGAACGGATTGGGGATCAGGGGCGGATTCTGCTCATCGGCGCCGGTCTTATCGGCTGTGAATTCGCCAATGATCTGGGCTCGGTCGGCTTCCAGGTGAATGTGGTCGATCCCGCCCCCTGGCCCCTGGCCCGATTGCTGCCGCAGGTCATGGGCGAGATGCTGGTCGATGCCCTGCAGCAAACCGGCTGCCGCTTCCACCTGGGCCGCAAGGTGGTGCGTTATCTGAGCAGCGCCAGCGGCCCGATTGCGCAACTGGATGACGGCACCCGCATCGCCTTCGACCACGCCCTTTCCGCTGTCGGCCTGGCGCCGCGCACCCAACTCGCCAAGGCTGCGGGACTCGAAACCGGCGCCGGCATCATCACCGACCGCCAGATGCGCACCAGCGATCCGCACATCTTCGCCCTCGGCGACTGCGTGCAGACCGATGTCGGCCCCCTGCCCTTCATCGCCCCCCTGCTCGCCCAGGTCAGCGTGCTCGCCGACAGCCTGTCCAAGCAGCACGCCTCCCTGCAGCTACCGGCCCTGCCGGTGCTGGTCAAGACTCCGGCGCTGGCGCTGGTGGTCTGCCCTCCTCCCCCCGGCAGCAGCGGTGACTGGCAGCTGGAGATCAGCGCTGCGCAATCCGCCAAGGCCCTGTTCTGCGACCCTGAGGGCAACCCCCTGGGATTTGCCCTCTGCGGCGAGCAAACCCAGCAGCAGAAAGAGCTGGCGAAAACCATGCCCTACCTGCTGCCCCCTAAACCCAGATACCTCAAACCGGTCAAAGCCAAAGTGAAGCCTCAGGATATGTCCCACCACCCCCACGAATGCCTCATCTGCCGCTGGGTCTATGACCCGGCCGTTGGCGACCCGGAAAACGGTGTAGCCCCCGGCACCCCCTGGTCAGAGGTCCCCGACGACTGGATCTGCCCCGGCTGCGGCGCTTACAAGGATGACTTTGCCCTGGCCGCCTAGCCCGATTTAGAGCGACTGATGGGTGCCGTCACACAGGGGCGCGTGAAAGGTCTTCTTGCAGCCGCAGAGATAGGCGGTTTCGGTCTTTTTAGCGGTGTAGGCCACCGGCTGGAAGCTGGTGCCCTGGTGGGAGCCGTCACACAGGGGCTGCTTCTTGCTGCGACCGCAGGAGCACCAGTAATAGGTTTTGCCTGCCTCTACATCCACCGGGATGGGGCTGGTCTGGGCCACTAGGGGTTCTTCGCTCATGCTCGCTCTCCTCTGATGAATCAATGAATTGACTGACTAATGGATAGACCAATTTGACAAAGGTCAACTTCATTCTCCGGGGCGGCCCTGCGCAACACAAGGGCCATATCCCTGCTCTGCGCAGGCAAATTCGCCATCAAGCCAGGCCATCACTCGGTCAGCCCCTATAGAAATTACTTATCGAGCAGGAAGCCGAGCTGGCAATCTGGCATAATGACATTGATTCCAAAGGAGATTAAGCCAAAATGCCCGAGTTGATTGATGCCGCCAAGCTGGTGGAACAAAGCCCCCTGAGCCTGCTGCAGACCTATGTCCTGCCCTGGCTGGACAACATTTTTCTTGCCCTGCTGGTGTTTGTCATCGGCCGCTGGATCAGCCGCCTGCTGGTGAAACTCAGCCGCAAGCTGATGGAAAAGGTGCGCGTTGACCCTCTGCTGCTCAACTTCGTTGCCTCACTTCTCAGTTGGCTGCTGACGCTTTTCGTCATCATCGCCGCGCTGGATCAGCTGGGAGTGGACACCACCTCACTGATTGCCCTGATCGGCGCGGCCGGCATAGCCGTAGGTCTGGCGCTGAAGGACACCCTGCAAAATTTTGCCTCCGGGGTGCTGCTGATCCTGTTCAAGCCCTTCAAGGTGGGAGATTACATCGAGGCCGGCGGGGTGGCCGGGGTGGTCGAGGAAATCCGCATCTTCAGCAGCCTCCTGCGCAGCCCGGACAACAAGGAACTGATCGTGCCCAACGGCAAGATCTACAGCGACACCATCGTCAACTACTCGGCCCGTGAGACACGTCGGGTCGATCTGATGGTCGGCATCGCCTACGATGCCGACATCCGCCTGGCCAAGCAGACCCTGCAGGAAATCCTGGATGCCGACCCACGGGTACTCGCCGAACCTGCCGCGGTGATTGCGGTCTCCGAGCTGGCCGAGAGCAGCGTCAACCTGATCATTCGCCCCTGGGTGAAATCGGCGGATTACGCGGCTTTTTACGGGGATACCCTGGAGAAGATCAAGCTCAGCTTCGACGAACGCGGCATCAGCATCCCCTTCCCCAACCTGCAGTTGCACCTGCGGGATATTCCCAACCTGGAGAGGCTG
>JADGBD010000356.1 GCA_015231665.1 Gammaproteobacteria bacterium | reverse complement strand
CTGTTCGAGGCGCTGGCCAAGCACCTGCAACCCGGCAGCGGCACGCCTGCAGCCTTGAGTGACGAGGACCCCATGTTGGAAGCGCGGCAGATTTTCATCGAGGGCCTGGCAGAGAAGATCGAAAACCTGGTCAACCAGCTGATGGCGCAGGACTGGGAGGCCATGAAGGGGGTGATCCACACCCTCAAGGGCAACGGCGGCACCTTCGGCTACCCCGAGCTGACCCGTCAGGCCCGCGCCATCGAGGATCATCTCAAGGCTTCGGATTTCGACCCCATTGAGGCTATGATGGCGGAGTTGGCCGAACTTATCGCCGAGATCCAAACCGGAGAGCTTGCTCCCTCAGACAGCCCATGATTGCCCTGTCATCCCGTCTTCTGCTGTGCCTGCTGCTGGCCTTGGGCGCCTCTGCCGTTAGCGCCGAGCCTCTGCGCGTCGGCGTCGTCCCCCAGTACGAGGAACGCAAGCTGCAGGCGGCCTGGCAGCCGATTCTGCAGCACCTGCAGGAGCAGACCGGCGAGACCTTTGCGCTGCGTCCGGCGAAGAACATCCCCGAATTCGAGCGCGAGCTCAACGCCGGCCACTACGACCTGGCCTACATGAACCCCTTTCATCTGGTGATGGCGAACAAGCAGCAGGGCTACCTGCCCCTGGTGCGCGATACCGAGCGCCAGCTCTTCGGCGTGCTGGTGGTGGCCGCCAATGGCGAGATTGACTCGCCGGCCCAGCTGGATGGCAAGCCGGTCGCCTTCCCCGCACCCAATGCCCTGGGCGCTTCCCTGCAGATGCGTCAGGAACTGCTCGATCTGTTCGGTGCCCAGGTCATCCCCCAGTACGTCAAGACCCATGATGCGGTCTATCTCAATGTCAAACTAGGTGTCACCGCCGCCGGTGGTGGCATTGCGCGTACCCTCGACCAGCAGCGCCCGCTGGTGCGCGACGCCCTGCGGGTAATCCACAGCACCCGCAAGGTGGCCTCCCACCCCATCGCCGCCCTGCCCAGTCTGAGCGAGACCCGCCGCGAAGCCATTACCCAGGCCCTGCTGCAGCTGGCCGAGAGCGAATCCGGCCGGCAGATGCTGCAACTCATTCCTATGGCCAAGATCGGACCCGCCAGCCTGGCCGATTACGCCCCCCTGCAACAAATGGGACTGGAGCGCTTCTACGTCCCGCCGCAAGACCTGCCAAAACCCTGAGACGCCCCATGTTGATCCGCCTAGTTTATGTAAGCACTTCCACCCGCCCTATTGTCGAAAGCGAGTTGATCCACATCCTTGAGGTTGCCCGCAAACGCAACAGCCGCCAAGCCGTGACTGGCATATTGCTCTATTCTGGCGGTCGCTTCTTTCAGGTTTTGGAGGGCGAGGAAGCCGATGTAATGGACATCTATCACGACATCGCCGGCAACCCCAAGCACCGCGCGCCCATCATCCTCACCCAGGAAGAAATCAGCGAACGCGCCTTCGGCGACTGGTCCATGGCCTACCGCCATGTGGATTCGGAAGTGGACAAGAAATCCCTCGACGGCTACTGCGAATTCCTCGACCGCGACATGCCCCGTGAGGAATTCTCCAAGGTGGCCAACAACATCATCGACCTGATTTACCAGTTCAGGGATACGCTTTGAGCTGGAAAATTTCAGGACGCAGAGTGCGCAAAGAAGCGCGGAGGTCGCAGAGTTTTAGGGTTGCTCATGGCTGAATGCATCCGTACCGCTCGAAGGGCGAAGGGCTACACCGCCGTTCAAGCAGCTACGCGAGTTTCTAATTTGTTACCGCAGCCCGACATAAAATCCTCTGCGCACTCTGCGCTTCTTTGCGATCTCTGCGTCCTCTGCTGACGGCTGACCGCTGGCAGCCCACAAAAAAACCGGCCCTTTTGGGGCCGGTTGGGGGGTTGCCGGGAGTACTCCGGACTTTATTACATATACATGCAGATGTCGGCTTGGCCGCCAAATTCAAAGAAGCGCGCAGCGCCAGCGTATTCAACGCCATCGATGAACTGGGAATGATCCATGTCGAACAGGTCAACGGTCATCTGACAAGCGATGAAGCGGACTTCGGCTTCCTGGCTCAGCTCGCGCAGTTCTTCCACACTGGCAACACCCTTGCTGGCCATCTTCTGCTTCATCATCATGGTCATCATGGCTTCCATACCGGGCAGGGCGGTACCCAGCACCGGGAACCACTTGTCCATACCCATGGGCATGGGCATGCCGGGGTTGCCCAGGGGGCTGACCTTGAGGTCCAGATCCTTCTTCAGCAGTTGCAGACCGTAAAAGGTGAAGAAGATTTCAACTTCATAACCCAGGGCGGCCGCAGTGGAGCCCAGGATGAAGGGGGGATAGGCCCAGTCCAGGGTGCCCTTGGTGGCGATAATTGCCAGTTTCTTCTGTTCCATCGTTACTCCTCCGGGAAGTGATGAATGAATTGAGCTGGCTTACGCCTTCTTGATCAGGAAGTGGAACTTGCCACCTTCTTCTTTGGATTCCATCAGTTCGTTGCCGGTCTGCTTGGCGAAGGCTTCGAAGTCTTTCACTGAACCGGGATCGGTTGCGATGATGTGCAGTACCTTGCCTGATTCCATGCCGCCCAGGGTCTTCTTTGCACGCAGGATGGGCAGGTGGCAGTTGA
>JADGBD010000355.1 GCA_015231665.1 Gammaproteobacteria bacterium | reverse complement strand
GCAGCCCTTGCCGAACCCGGCCCGCAGCGCCATGGCGGCAGCGGCGGATAAACTGCAACGGCTGGAACAGCTGAATCGGGAGTTCAGTCAGGAAGGTCTGCCGCAGCTGAAAATCGGCATCGGCCTGCACCTGGGCGAGGTGGTGGTGGGGAATATCGGCTCCATCGAGCGTAACGACTATACTGCCATAGGGGATGTGGTTAATACCGCCAGCCGCCTGGAAGGCTTGACCAAACAGCTGGGCTATAGGGTGGTGGTCTCAGCCAGCGTGCATCAGGTGCTGGCGGACGAGCAGGTTTTTGATAGTCTGGGGGAGATGCCGGTGAAGGGCCGCTCGCCAGTGGAAATCTACGGCTGGCCGGCCAAGGCTGAGGGCACTGCTGGCACCGAGAATCAACCAAGTGAAACGGGGTGAAACTATGCTGAAGCTTATTTTTATGGTTCTTCTGCTCGGGCTGAACAGTGCTCTGGCGGCCGCTCCTGTGGCCATGGTGACTGACCTGCAGGGCTCGGTGACTCGCGATGGTCAACCCCTGGCTTTGCTGGCTGAACTCGACGCCGGGGCGCAGCTGCAGCTGGCGGCAGACAGCCAGTTGACCCTGGTGCTTTACCGCAGCGGCGAGGAGTTCCGCCTGCAGGGAGCGGGGCAGGCCAGCCTGACCGAGTCGGCAGTGCTGCTGGATGGCAAGCCCCTGGCCGGTGCGGCGCTGTTGCTCTCGGCGGAAGGGGCGAAGTTGTCCTCGGCGCAACTGAGCCAGGCGGCGATTCTGATGCGCTCGGCGGTGCAGAAGGATCGGCTGATCGAGCTGAGCTATCCGGTCAGCTCGGTGATCCTGGAGCCGCGGCCGGTGTTCTCCTGGCGGATTCAGGGCGACAGCGAAAAGGCCTACAGCTATCGGCTGGAAGTTCTCTCGGAAAAGGGCAAGTCGCTATTTGTTGGCAGCAGTGACATCGGCCGCCTGCGCCTGCCCAAGGGGGTGGAACTGCCGCGGGGCGAGCGCCTGACCTGGGAGCTGGAGGCGAAGAAGGACGGCAAGATGACCCTGGCCTCGGCGGACTTCAGGATTGCCAGCGATGAACTGGTCGATCGTGTTGATCAGCTCAGCGCCCAGGTGGGCGAGGACTTCGCCCGGCGGGTGATGTTCGCCCGTTTTCTCCAGGCTAACAGCCTCAAGCACGATGCCGCCAACTATTGGAAAGGACTGGCCGAGGAGCACCCGGAACGCCAGGAGCTGCGCGCCCAGATCAAGTCAGGCAATTGACTAGGGATATTTAGGACGCAGAGTACGCAAAGCAGCGCAGAGATCGCAGAGAAAATTTGCTCTTGCAGTTGTAGCCCGGATGCAGTGTAACGGAATCCGGGGTTGCTTCCGGGTAACGCCTCCCCGGATTCCGCTTCGCCGCATCCGGGTTACAGGGCTGAGTCCTTTTTGGCACCAGTTTCGCCGGCTTAGGTGTATTATTCTTTCAATGATTACCCCAGCATGGAGATTGACTGACGTGAAGACGCAAATCAGCAAACAAGCCTGTATGGTTGCCGGTATCTGCCTGTCGGTGGCGGTAACGCCCCAGGCCCTGGCCGGGGATACCGCCGGTGCCTTTGTCGGTGGCCTCATCGGCAGCGCCATAGGCACTGCGATCATGAATTCGCATAACAATAAGAAACAGCAACAACAGCAGCAGAGGAGCACCCGTCCTGCGCCCCAGCGCAGCAGCCGTCCGGCCGCGCCGCGGGTCGATGCCGAAGCGGTGAAGATTCAGCAGGCCCTGGCCGGCGCCGGCTATTACGCCGGGCCCATGGACGGCAAGCTGGATTCCTACGCCACCAAGTCCGCGATCATGCAGTTCCAGCAGCGTTATGGCATGGTGCCCACCGGCATTCTCACGCCGGACGTGGTGAGCGTGCTTGCCTATCAGGCCGAGCTATCTGAACTGGGCGCCGAACTGGCCTACGCCGGTTTTGACAAGCGCGGCCAGGGCAAGCGCCTGCAAGCGGCACTCAAGGTGGAAGGCTTTTACACCGGTGCTATTGATGGCGCCATCGGCCCCGGCAGCAAAAAGGCCATCAATCTCTATCAGCAGAGCAATGGCATGATCGCCACCGGCGCTCTGTTGCCCGATCAGGAGAACGCCCTGATCGCCGCGGCGGCGCAAAAGCTGGCCCAGCAGCGCGCCCAGAGCGAGCAGCAGTTGACTCAGATGGCGCAACGCAGCAATCCCCAGTATCAGGTGCAGCCACCCCAGTATCAGGCTCAGCAGGTGCAGCCGACCTACACTCCGCAACCGGCCTACAGCCCCCAGCCGCAATCCCAGCCCAGCTATGCGCCCCAGCCCCAATATCAACAGCCCCAGTACCAGCAGCCGGTAGCGCCGGTGTATCAGGCCAACGCGCCTTTGCCGCAGGCTTCACCGGGGCAAGCCTTGCCGGTGGTGGCGGACAACAGTCAGAACTTCCGTTCTGCCGGGCCGGATGCGCCTGCAGCCAGCGCTCCAGCGGTGGACGACGGTGCCAAGCCGAATCTCTACATCCTCTCCATCGGCGTCTCCAAGTATTCCGACCAGGGCTATAACCTGAACTTCGCCGACGAGGATGCCGAGGCCGTGGCCCGCGCCTTCAAGTCCCAGCAGGGCAAG
>JADGBD010000354.1:1624-2636 GCA_015231665.1 Gammaproteobacteria bacterium | reverse complement strand
TTCCTAAAATATCTGTGTTTATTCGCGTTCATTTGCGGACCCTAAATCCCATCACAAGCCAATCTTATGCGCGCGGTCGGTGAAGAAGATGCCTGAGGGCTTGTCCACCGGCAGCTCTTTGAGCAGGCGAAAATCCTCGGTGGCGTAGATCTGCACCTTGTCCAGGTCGCGCACCGATAGCCAGACCTCCTCGCCTCTGGGCTCGAACTCCATGTGCAGCACGCCCTTGCCCGGCTCCAGGGTATGTATCAGCTTGAGGCTGAGGCTGTCGATCACCTGCACCTTCTCGTTGTTGGGAAAGGCGAAGTTGACCCAGACCTGGCGGCCATCGGGGCGAGCCATGACGAACACCGGCTGGGCATGCACCTGGATGCGGCCGACCTCCTCCCAGCTGCGCATTTCCACCACCAGCACCTCATGGCGGCCGATGGCAGGCAGGAAGACCTTGTCATCGGCCATGGCCCAGCCTTCCAGATGGGGCATCTTGTACACCGGCAGAGGCTGCTCGCCCTTGCCGTAGCCGGGGAGGATGCGGCGCACGCCCTTGTCCAGCTGCCAGAGATCGAGCAGGGCGAGGCCGTCCTCACCGAACAGGCCGGCGATGTAATAGCGGCCATCGGGGGTGATCAGGGCATCGTAGGGCTGGCGGCCGATGTCGGTGAATTTAGTCAGCTGCGGCGCTTTGGGGTCGCTCATGTCCGCCACCCAGATCTCGTTGGCGTCCCACAGGCTGAAGACAAAACGGTTGCCGGGGGCGTCCACCAGCCCCACTACCTTGGAGGGCTTGCCATTGACCGGGGTGGCGGGCAGGTCGGCCAGCAACTCCAGGGTCTCGGCATCGAACACGCGCACGCCGCCGGGCTCGTAGTTGCCCCAACCGGGTCGGTGCCAGCACCCTGGCCGCCATCGCCGTGCCGGAGGAGCGCCTGCAGGAGGTGGCCGATCTGGTCAGCGGGTATGACGAGGTCAACCACAACTACCGCCGCGAGCCCGCCTACAACCTCTGGTTCGT
>JADGBD010000354.1:0-1614 GCA_015231665.1 Gammaproteobacteria bacterium | reverse complement strand
CTTGCTCAGGCCGCCATCGCGGCCGAACAAGTAAGCAAAGAGGGCATCGCGGGAATAGACCAGAGAGGCATGGGACAGATCACCCAGCCCCTCGATGCGCGACAGGATGCTATTAGTACTGGTCTCCACCCGCTGCAGGCTGCCGGCAGCGCGCTCGACAATCAGCCCCAGATCGCCGGTGCCACGTAATTTTGTTGAGAGGGTATCTGCCGAGACCGGAGCGGCCAGACCCAGCAGCAGAGCGCCAAACAGGGCAATCAATCGGAATCGCAGCCGAGTCCCGAGTCCCGAGCCCCGAGTCCCGCGCAAAACATTCACGTTCATTTGCGGACTGCCATCTAAAACCAATCCAAACCAACTCATTGCAAACCTCGTTTCAGCAGTTGGGCAATCCAGCGGGCCTCGTCCTCACTGAGGAAGGGCTGCCAGGGCGGCATGGGGGTGCCGGGGCGGCCATGGATGATGGTGGCCACCAGGTATTCCTCCGGCTTGTTGGCCAGGGCCTCCGGCAGCAGTTGCGGCCCCAGGCCGCCGCGCAGGCTCAGGCCGTGGCAGGAGCCGCAGTCTTGCACAAGCAGATTGCGTAGCTCTTGCTGACGAGCCGGTCTGGGTTGGTTGCTGGACTCAGCAGCTGCCAGCAGACCGCAGCAGAGCAGAAGACTAAAGGCCGGCAAAACGTTTGGCATGATCGATTTCTTCAGTAGGGGGTTGAAACCAGGCCAGCTCCTCGGCCAGGGTGACGCAGTCGCCTATGATCACTGCCACCGGCGCTTGCAGCCCCGCCTTGTCGACCTCGGTGGGCAACTGTGCCAGGGTTGCCAAGACCTGACGTTGGCGCGGCGTGCTGCCCTCTTGCACCGCGGCAGCTGGGGTGTCGGCAGCGCGGCCTGCAGCCATCAGTTGCTCGACAATCTGGGGCAGGTTGCTCAGGCCCATGTAGATCACCAGTGTCGTCTCGGCATCGATCAGGCCAGCCCAGTCCAGTTGCAGGGGTTGATCCTCGCGTAGATGGCCGGTGACCATGCACACACTACGGCTCAGGCCGCGGTGAGTGAGCGGGATGCCGGCATAGGCGCTGGCGGCGGCTGCGGCGGTGATGCCGGGGACTACCTCACAGGGGATGGCGTGGCGGCGCAGCTCCAGGGCCTCCTCGCTGCCGCGACCGAATATAAAGGGATCACCACCTTTGAGGCGCACCACGCTGCGTCCGGCCAGAGCCAGGTTCACCAGCAGTTGGTTGATTTCGCTCTGTGGCACGCAGTGATTTCCCTGCTTCTTGCCCACACTGATGCGGGTCACGCCTTGGGGGATCAGCTCCATGATCTCAGCTGCAACCAGACGGTCATAGACCACCACTTCGGCCTGCTGCAACAGATTGAAAGCCTTGATGCTCAATAGTTCCGGGTCGCCGGGGCCGGCGCCTACCAGAAAGACCTTGCCGGGTTGTGTCATGAGCGCTCATCCAGCTTGCGAGAATATGGAGTCAGACTAAATTCTGCTCAGCGGTTAAACCTTGACTAAGATCAATAAATCCAGAAAGATCCTTTTCGCTAGAGGTGTGATCAGGGAGACTCCGCCGCTCGCTCTTCTGGCCATAAAAAAACCGTCACTGTT
>JADGBD010000027.1:7853-13627 GCA_015231665.1 Gammaproteobacteria bacterium | reverse complement strand
TTCTGTTTTATTCTACTGATGCCGCTTTACCTGACTGGAACTCTTGTCTATCTTTAGCCCTCTATGTCAGATACCTCCTCCATCAGCCTGAATCTGTGCACCTGCCCGGACCTGACCACGGCCCAGAGCCTGGCGCGGCAATTGGTCGAGCGCGGACTGGCCGCCTGCGTCAACATCCTCCCCGGGGTCAGCTCGGTCTATGCCTGGCAGGGCCAGGTGGAGCAGGCCGAGGAGGTGCTGCTGCTGATCAAAACCGCCAGCGAGCGGGTCGAGACCATGCAGCAAGCCCTGGCACAGCTGCATCCTTACGAGGTGCCGGAGATCATCAGCCTGCCGGTCAGCGCCGGCCATCATCCCTATATCCAGTGGGTAAGAGAATGCACCCTATCCAGCGCCACATCCTGCGAATGAGACCCCTGAGCCTGCTGCTCCTGCTGCTTGCCAGCGTCCCCCTGCTGGGGGAGGAATTCCTCCGCCCGGAGCAGGCCTTTGTTGCCAGCGCCGAGGCCATCGAGCCCCAGCGCCTGCGCCTGCAGTGGCAGATTGCCGATGGCTATTACCTCTACAGAGACAAGATCAGCGTCCGCAGCACCAGCCCGGGGGTGCAGATCGGCCACCTCAGCCTGCCCGCCGGCGAGATCAAGGATGACGAGTTCTTCGGCAAGGTCGCCATCCTCCGCGGTCAGGTCCAGGCCGAGCTGGAACTCAAGCGCAGCAACAGCACCGCCGAGCCCCTGAGCCTGATCCTGCGCTCCCAGGGCTGCGCCGATGGCGGCCTCTGCTACCCGCCCCACGAACAGACCCTGCAGCTGCAGCTGCCGGCTTTGCCCCCATCCGCAGCAGAGACAGCCTCAACTCCGGCCGCTACCACCAAGCTGCCCAGCATCGCACCATCAAAATCGGCTCCAGCCAGCAATCCCCTGCTCGGCGGGCTGGCGAGCAGTGAGCCCGATGACGGCATTCTGCCGGTGGAGCAAGCCTTCCGTCTGGAGGTGCGCGCGGTGGAAGGCGAGCGAATCGAGCTGGCCTGGCAGGTGGCACCGGAAACCTACCTGTACCAGGACGAGATCAAGATCAGTCTGCTCCAGGCCGATGGCGTCAGCCTGGGCGCCTGGCAGCTACCGGCGGCCAAGATCAAGCAGAACGCCATCCGCCCGGACGGCAGCGAAGGCGACCTGGCGGTCTACGAGGAGGATTTCAGCCTCAACCTACCTTTAATACGCAGCAACATCGGCGTCACCCGCATCGAGCTAGAGGTCAAGTATCAGGGCTGCGCCGAGGTGGGCATCTGCTATCCGCCACAGCAACAGCTGCTGAAGCTGGAACTGCCGACCATCGCCCAGGCCAGCAGCACGGCTAGCGTCTCACCTGCCAGCGCACCTGAGCCCGGCACCACGGCTGCTGGCGAGCTGGTCTCGGAGCAGGACCAGATCGCCGCCCTGCTCCAGGGCGGCAACACCTGGCTGGTGGTGCTCAGCTTCTTCGGCATCGGCCTGCTGCTGGCGCTGACCCCCTGCGTGTTTCCGATGATCCCCATCCTCTCCGGCATCATCGCCGGTCAGGGAGCCAACATCACCACCCGCCGCGCTTTCATGCTGTCGCTGATCTATGTGCTGGCGATGGCAGTGACCTACACCGTCGCCGGCGTGCTCGCCGGGCTGTTTGGCGAGAACCTGCAAGCCGCCTTCCAGAACCCCTGGGTGCTCTGGAGCTTCGCCCTGATCTTCGTCGCGTTGGCCTTCTCCATGTTCGGCTACTACGACCTGCAGCTGCCCAGCAGCTGGCAGACCAAGCTGGGCCAGCTGAGCAACCGCCAGCAGGGCGGCACCTACACCGGGGTGGCGATCATGGGGCTGCTATCGGCGCTGATCGTCGGCCCCTGCGTCGCCCCGCCCCTGGCCGGCGCCCTGATCTACATCGGCCAGAGCGGCGATGCCGTCCTCGGCGGCCTGGCCCTGTTCGCCATGAGCCTGGGCATGGGCGCGCCGCTGATCGCCCTGGGGACAGGTGCTGGCAAACTGCTGCCCCGCGCCGGCGCCTGGATGAACGCGGTCAAGGCGGTGTTCGGCGTGATGATGCTGGCGGTGGCCCTGCTGCTGCTGGAGCGTGTGCTCGACCCGACCATCGCCATGGGGCTCTGGGGCCTGCTGCTGATCTGCTCGGCGGTGTATATGGGCGCGGTCGAGCGCCTGCCCGAGGCCGCCACCGGCCTGCGCAAACTGTGGAAGGGCCTGGGCCTGGCCTTCCTCATCTACGGCGCGCTAATGCTGCTGGGCGTGGCCCTGAACGGCAAGGACAGCCTACAGCCCCTGCGCGGCCTCAGCCTCGGCGGCACCACTGCCGAGCAGGCGCACCTGCAGTTCAAGCGCATCAAAACCATCGCCGATCTGGAGCGGGAGCTAGCCACCGCCACCAGCCAGGGCAAGCCACTGATGCTGGACTTCTACGCGGACTGGTGCACCTATTGCATCCAGTTCGAGAAATACGTCTTCACCGATGCTCAGGTACAGGCCAGCTTGGCCAATGCGGTGCTGATCCAGGCCGATGTCACCGCCAACGACGAGCAGGACAAGGCCCTGCTGAGCCATCTGGGCATAATCGCGCCACCGGCGATCCTGTTCTGGAACGGTCAGCTGGAGGAACGCAAAAACTACCGGGTGATGGGCTACATGGACGCCGCCAAGTTCAACGCCCATGTGCAGAGTGCTTTGCGCTAGGTGGGGTTTAAAAAGTCCGCAAATGAACGCGAATACACGCGAATAAGGTTTCAGGGCGCAGAGAAATAAACTGAAAGAAATCAGTCTTTAGGCTCCTGGGTCCTCTGCGGTTGGAGCAACCCATTGCGAGCGAGGCCGCCCGCGCTCCCGGGTGGCGCTGCCCGTCCTGCAAATCGGTAACTTTTGCTACTCTTTGCGTTCTTTGCGCACCTTTGCGTTCTTTGCGATCCGGACAAATGGCCCACCTCGACTCCCGCCACCTCCAACGCCATCTCTGGATCAGCCAGGCTCCGGCTGAGGCCCTTTGGCCGCAGCTGAGCGGCATTGCCACCCTGCCCTGCCGTGCTCTTTGGCTGGGCGAGCAGGGCCCGCCGGGGATGGACTGCCTGCCGATGCAGCGGGTGCGGCATAAGCTGGGGCAGGAGCTGGACCTGATTATTTTCGACGGCTGGAGCGGGCTTGACCCCGATGCCCTAGCCGCCATCAGCGGCTGCCTGTGTGCCGGCGGTCTGCTGCTGTTGCTGCTGCCGGAAGCCGATCCGGCGTCGGGCTGGATCGACCCCTATCTCAGCCGCATCAGCGCCCGGCCCGAGGGTTTTCGCCGGCTTTTTCTGCAACGCTTGCTCACCCTGTTTCAAGCAGAAGACTGGGTCCGGTGGCTGGTGCCGGAGCAGCCTCTGCCGGCCTGGTCGCCGCCGCCCCCACCCCTCAACCAGCCCCTGCAGCTAACCACCGATCAGGAGCTGGCGCTGACCGATCTGCAACGGGCTGCCCTCGGCCGGGGACGCCGGCCGCTGGTGCTGATCTCGGACCGCGGCCGGGGCAAGTCCACGGTACTGGGGATTGCTGCCGCCCGGCTGATGCGCCAGGGCGTGCAGCGAATTTTGTTGACCGCCGAGCGCAGTGAGATGCTCGACAGCCTGTTTGCTCAGGCCCGCGCCGAACTGGGCGAGCCTCCGGGAGAGGGCCTGCAGCTGCACTGGGGCTCATCGAGCCTGGCCTTTGTCCCGCCGGACGAGCTGCTGCGCCGCCAGCTGCCTGCCGATCTGCTGCTGGTGGACGAGGCCGCCGCCATCCCCGGCCCGCTGCTGGAGGCCCTGCTCGGCCGCTACAACCGCATCGTCTTCGCCACCACGGTGCAGGGCTACGAGGGCACCGGCCGCGGCTTCATCCTGCGCTTCACCGCCCGGCTGGACCAGCTCACCCCCGGCTGGCGTCGGCGCCTGCTGCAGACGCCGGTGCGCTGGTCTGCGAAGGATCGTCTGGAGCCTCTGCTCTACCGTGCCTTGCTGCTGGATGCGGAGCCGGCTCCTGCCGAACTGGCAGCTTCACCAGAGGCATCCCTGGAAACCCTGCTCATTCGCCACCTCAGCGCCGCCGAACTGGTGGCCGACGAGGCACTGCTGCGTCAGGTGCAGGGGCTGTTGCTTGCGGCGCATTATCAGACCCGACCCTCGGACCTGCGCCGCCTGCTCGATGACCCGGACCTGGATTGCTGGCTGAGCCTGCAGCAGGGCCAGCCCCTGGCCGCCCTGCTGAGTCTCAGGGAGGGCGGCTTCAGCCCGGAACTGGCGGAGCAGATTCGCCTCGGTCGGCGCCGCCCTCAGGGTCATCTGCTGGCCCAGACCCTGGCCGCGCACTGCGGCTTTGCCGCGGCCGCCGAGCTGCGCTATCGGCGGGTGCTGCGGATTGCCGTCCACCCTCAGCTGCAGCGGCGCGGTCTGGGACTGGCCCTTCTGCGGCATGTGCTGGAACAATGCCGCAGCGAGGGGCTGGACGGCATCGGCGCCAGCTTTGGCGCCACCGCCCAACTGCTGCCCTTCTGGTATGCCGCTGGGCTGCTGCCGGTGCGCCTGGGTGCCCGGCGGGATGCCGCCAGCGGCCAGCATTCGCTGCTGATGCTGCGCCCCCTGTCCCCGGCCGCCGAGTCGCTGTGCCAGCTGATGTGGGCGCGCTTTGCCGAGCAGCTGCCCTATCTGCTCGCTGACCCCCTGCGCGACCTGGAAGCCGAGATCGCCTGCGCCCTGCTCCGGCACCTCGCCTCCGAGACCCGCCTCAGCCCGCAGGATTGCGCCGATTTGCAGGCCTTTGCCGAGGGCGGGCGCGATTACGCTGGGGCTCGCCTGGCGCTGTGGCGCTTGAGCTTGATTGCCGCCGCCAGCGAGGGCGATGCGGAGGCCCTGCGGGTGCTCATTCTCAAGGTGATACAGGGGCGCGATTGGGCCGAAGTGGCGGCGCAACTGCAGCTGGCCGGGCAAAAGCCGGTGCTGCAGGCGCTGCGTGCCGCGGTGGCGGCGCATAAACCGCTGTATCGGTGCGGTTGAAGTTGACCGCGATGGCGATAATTTTTCGTTGACAGCCGGCCAATCCCAGCTAGGATTCGCCTCACCCGCCGGGCATACCGGTTTTTCCGTTGAGGAGTTGTACTCATGCTTCATCCCGGCCAGCCAGCGCCCGCCTTTGAACTGCCCGATGCCGACATGCGCATGTGGGATTCAGCTGTTCTGACGGGCAAGAACCTGGTGCTGTTTTTCTATCCCAAGGACAACACCACCGGCTGCACTCTGGAGGCGATCGAGTTCACCGACCTGATGGAGGAATTCGATGCCGCCGACACCCTGGTGTTTGGCATCAGCCGGGATGACTGCGTCAGCCACGCCGATTTTCGTGATCGCCACGGCCTCACCGTGACCCTGCTGGCGGACATCGACGGCGGCCTCTGCGAGGCCTTCGGCGTCTGGCAGGAGAAGGAACGCAATGGCGAGAAACGCTTTGGCATCGTCCGCTCCAGCTTCATCATCGACAAGCAGGGCGTCCTCCGCCACGCCCTCTACGACGTCAAGCCCAAGGGCCACGCGGCGCAGATTTTGGAGTTGGTGAAAGCGCTGTAAGGTGGAGCAGCCAGTAGCGGCCGCTAAGCTGATTGCCGCCGAATATAAAGGCTGTAGGTCGGGCTTTAGCCCGATGCTGCCGGCAATGCGCCGGCCCCGGTCGCCCTGGCGGGCGACAGTCGGCCTGAAGGCCGACCTACCCCAGCAGGCAACTACCGAGTCCCGC
>JADGBD010000027.1:3986-7753 GCA_015231665.1 Gammaproteobacteria bacterium | reverse complement strand
GTGAAACTCCGTACCCAGATCCTGCTGTTTCTCTTCCTCTTCGGCCTCTTGCCACTGCTGGGGGCGGTGTTCATGAACCTGCCCTTTGTGCTTGAGCGGATGGAGTCGCTCTACCACAAAGCCCATCTGCAGAACCTGCGCGCCGACTTTCGCAATCTCGACCAGCACCTGGCCCGACGCAACGAGATGGCTCGGGTTCTGGCCAAGCTGCCGGAGCCGGGGATCATGTTCAACCAGGCCAGCGAGGACGAGCAGAGCGTGCTCAATCTGGACAAGGAGCGCGCCCGCTACAGCAACTGGATGAACCGCCTGCTGGCGAACATGGGGGATATAGAGCAGGTGCTGTTTCTCGGCGAGCAGGGCCAGCCGCAGTTCTGGCTCAGCCGCAAGGGCCCGAGCGAATCCCTGCAGCCGAACCTGGTGCTGCCGGTGATGCCCTCGGCGGAGCTGATCCAGGCGGCCTTGTCAGAGCGCCACGATACGGTGCTGGTCAGCCCCCTGGTGGTGGGTCAGCGCCGGGATGCGGCCCAAAGCATGCACCTGCATCTGCACATAGTCGCGCCCATTGCCCTGAATGGGCGCAAACGGCCGGTGGGCGCCGCGATCATGACCGTGGATATCGGCGGCATGGCGCGGGAGTATCAGGACATCCGCTGGGTGCTGGATAACGGCAGTTACCTGCGTCTGGATGGGCTGCAGGACGCCAGCAGCAACGCCTTTGCCGATTACGTCGGTCTTGAGCAGGTGTTTGCCAGCCAGCAGCTGGCGCTCTGGCAGAACGGCCGCCAGCAGGCGATCTGGCTGCCCATGTTCCCCACCGAAGGCGGCGGCGCCCTCTGGGTCGGTCGAGCGGTGGACCCCTCACCCCTGGATAGCGTCAGCTTCTCCCTCTCCCTGCGGGTGGCGCTGATCATTTCCGCCCTGGTGGTGCTGACCCTGGTGGCGGCCCACTGGGTGGCCAAGCGCGCCGCACGGGTGGGCAACAAGGTCACCGAGGGCATTCGCCGGGTGGTGGAGCTGAACGAGCCGGTGCTGTTCGACTGGAAGCGGCCGAGCGAGCTGCGCCGCTTCGGCGAAAGCCTCACCGCCCTGGCCCAGCAGCACCACGAGAATGTCGCCCGCCTGCGCGCCCACAGCCAGGCCCTGGAGGCCTCCAACCGCTACAAGTCCGAGTTTCTCGCCAACGTCAGCCATGAGCTGCGCACCCCGCTCAACTCCATTCTGCTGCTGTCGAAAATGCTCGCCCAGGAGGGCGCCCGGCTGCCGGCGGAGTCCGCCGAGCAGGCGCGGGTGATCCATGAGGCGGCGGGCAATCTCAAGAGCCTGATCGACAATATCCTGGATATGTCGCGCATCGAGGCCGGTCGCGCCGCCCTGAGCATCCAGGAGGTGCGCCTGCCCGACCTGCTCGCCGACATCCACAGCCTGCTCGCCCCCCAATACGCCGACAAGGGTCTGAGCCTCCAGTTGGTGATCGAACCCGGCGCGCCCGAACTGCTGCACAGCGACCCGGAAAAAATCGCCCAGATCATCCGCAACTTCCTCTCCAACTCGGTCAAGTTCACCGACCGCGGCGGCGCTACCCTGCGCCTGCACGGTAACCGCCCAGAAAAGCGCTACCCGGTGTGCATCAGCGTCGAGGACAGTGGTATCGGCATCCCCCCCGCCAGCCTGGGGCGCATCTTCGCCGCCTTTCATCAGGCCGACGGCTCCACCAGCCGGCGCTACGGCGGCTCCGGCCTGGGGCTGACCATCAGCCGCCAGCTGGCCCAATTGCTCGGCGGCGATATCCTGGTGAAGAGCACCCCTGGGCAGGGCTCCTGCTTCACCCTGGGGCTGCCGCAGGAGTTCGACGAGCAGCTGGCCGAGGGCCGGCGCATCAGCCACGAGCCGGCCGAACTGAGCCTGCCGGAACTGGAACTGGCCGGCTCGCCGGAGGCGGATTTCTCCGGCCAGGGCATACTCATCGTGGATAACGACATCGACTCCCTGCTGCGCCTGACCCCCTTGCTGGAAGGCTGGCGGATGCGCGTCTGCGCCGCCGCCGATAGCGAGGAAGCCGCCGACACCCTGCGCGATCAGGCCGGCGACTGCGGCCTGGTGCTGCTCAACGGGGCTATGGGCAGCAGCGGCCTGCGTGCTACCATCGGCCTGTTGGCTGCGCTGGAACCAGAACAGCGGCCACGGGTGCTGCTGCTGGCCAAGACCCCGGGCCAGCAACTGGAGGGCGTCGATCGGGTGCTCAATCCACCCTTCAACCCCATGCAGTTGCAACAGGCCATCAGCCAGCTGCTCAGCCAAGGTTAATCTTGCTAAAAGTCCGCAAATGAACGCAAATAGTTAGGGTATTGGATAGCTCCCACGCTTGGCCTGGGAACGATAAGTGCCTATTTGCGTTATTCGCGTTCATTTGCGGACCCAAAATCCAAAACCATGATGAAACGTTACACCGGATTCAAACTCCTCGCCGTTGATGACAACGAACACAACCTGTTCACCCTGCGTCAGCTGATTCGACAGCACATGGAGGTGGAGATCCTCGAGGCCACCTCGGGCAAAAAGGCCTTGCAGCTGGCCCTGGAGCGGCCTGACATCGACCTGATCATCCTCGACATCCAGATGCCGGAGATGGACGGCTTTCAGACCGCCTCCATGCTCAAGATCCGCAAAAAGACCCAGCACATCCCCATCATCTTCCTCACCGCCGCCTTCAAGACCGAGGAATTCCAGCAGAAGGGCTATGATGTGGGCGCGGTGGACTATCTGCTCAAGCCCATCGACGACAACCAGTTGATCAACAAGATCAGCACCTATTTCCGCCTCATCGAAAAGGAACGCCAGCTTAATCAGGAGCTTGAGCGACTGGTGGCGGAGCGCACCGCCGAGCTCAAGCGCAGCAATCAGTACCTGCACAACATCATCCAGTACATGGGCGAGGCCCTGCTGGTGCTCGATCCCAGAGGGGTGATCCAGCGGGTCAACCCGGCCGCCTGCGCCATGCTCGGCTATGCCGAGGCCGACCTGCTGGGCATGGGCATAGGCGATGTGTTCGAGGAACCAGACGACGAGCAGGCCGGCGCCTTCATGGGCACCTGGCTGGAGGCACTGATCCGCACCGGCGCGCTGAAAGACATAGAAGCGCGCTTCATCACCCGCGATGGCCGGCGCGTACCCATCCTGTTTTCCCGCTCGGCCCTGTGCGACGAGGCCGGCGGCATCAGTGATATCCTCTGCATCGCCAAAAACATGAGCGGCTACATCAAGCAGTGCCAGGACGCAGGCTGCGAACTACTCGCCACTGCCCCTGAATCCTTGAGCGACAATTCTTGAGCGACAACCGATGAACGACAACCCAAGCATGGCCAACGACCCCCAGCCAGGCCAGTCCGACGAAGACACCGAACTCACCGCCAACGCCCTCAAAGCCATGGCCCACCCGCTGCGCTGGAAGATCCTCTGCACCCTGGGCGAGGAGGAAATGTCGGTGGGCGACATCGTCGATCAGACCGGCACCTCCCAAAGCAACATCTCCCAGCACCTGGAGCAACTGCGCAACAAGAACATCCTGGTCTCGCGCAAGGAGGCCAACCGCATCTTCTACCGCATCCGCAATCCCAAGCTGCTGGAACTCATCGGCATCATGCGCTCGGTGCTCTGCCCGGCGAATTTGGATGACCGTTATCGCTAAAGCTCAAAGTTTGAAGGGTGAAGCATGTAGCCTGGATGGAGCGTAGCGGAATCCAGGGTTCAAGCTGGCGCTCAAAGTT
>JADGBD010000027.1:0-3976 GCA_015231665.1 Gammaproteobacteria bacterium | reverse complement strand
CGGCCGGTTATTTGATATCCAGGTTTCGAGCTAGCGATTTTTGAAGTGCGGCGTCCTTTGTGCTCCGATTTTTTTAGATTTTATCTTCTTTCACTATTCGAATTTTATGAATGATCAGATTATTGAGCTGGAATCCCGCATGGCCTTTCAGGACGAGGCCATCAACGGCCTCAATCAGGCCCTGCTGAGCCAGCAGCGGCAGATCGAGCAACTGACCGAGCAGGTCCAGCAGCTGAAGGATCGCCTCAAGGCCATCACCCCTTCTCCTTTGGGTGATGACGGCCCAGAGCTGCCGCCGCATTATTGAATCTCAAATAATCGGCCGAAGGCCAGATCACTTCAAACTTCACCCTTCAAACTTCAAGCGCAAGCTTGTTGACTGGCCCAAAGCTGCGCCGGTGTTGCGGGGTTGGGCCGAGCTGGATCAGGGCCTGGATGTGGTCGCGGGTGGGATAGCCCTTGTGCTTGGCCAGTCCGTAGCCGGGATAGCGGGCATCCAGCTGGAGCATTTCGGCATCCCGTGCGGTCTTGGCGAGGATCGAAGCGGCGCTGATCGCAGGCTCCAGAGCGTCGCCGCCCACGATGGCGCGGGCGGGCATCTGCAGACCGACGGGTATGCGGTTGCCGTCGATGAGCACCTCCGTGGGCTGAATCGATAGGGCCTCGACGGCCCGGCGCATGGCCAGCAGGCTGGCCTGGAGGATATTTAGGGCGTCGATCTCCGCTGCCTCCGCTCGTCCCAAAGCCCAGGCCAGGGCCTTGGCCTTGATCTCCAGGGCCAGCTGCTCGCGGCGCTTTTCACTGAGTTTCTTCGAGTCATTCAGGCCGACTATGGGCTGCCTGGGATCAAGAATCACCGCAGCGGTGACCACGGCACCGATGAGCGGGCCGCGACCGACTTCGTCCACCCCGGCAATGAGAATTTCAGACTGCATGGCCACGGCTGCGCAGCAGCTCCAGCACCGCATCGGCGGCCAGTTTGGCGCTGTCCAGGCGCAACTGGGCGTGGATTTCGCCATAGCGCTGGGCAATCCGCTGACGCCTTGGCGCGTCCGCCAGCAAAGCCACCAGGCCTTGGGCGAGCAACTCCGGCTGGCAGCGCTGCTGGACGAATTCCTCCGCCAGCTCTTCCCCCGCGAGAAGATTGGCCATGGCGATCCAGGGCACCCGAATCAGGCGCTTGAACAGAGCATAGGTCAGCGGATTCAGGCGATAGGCCACCAGCATCGGCCGCTTGTGCATCAGCCCCTCGATGGTAGCCGTGCCCGAGGCGGTGAGGAGCAGATCAGCCGCGGCCATGGCCTGATGGGAGTCATCCACCAACCGGCAATCCAGCTTGCCGCGCCCTTCCCCTGCTCCCTCTTTTTCCCAGGCAGCCCATTCCCGTTCCACCAAGGCGCGCTGCTTGGCTCCGGGCACGGGCAGCACGAAGCGGATGCCCGGCCGCTGCGCGACGAGCAGCTGCGCCGCCTGCAGGAAAGGCCGCGTCAGCCGTTTGATTTCGCTGCTGCGACTGCCCGGCAAGATGGCCACCACCTCGCCCTCCAGAGGCAGGCCCATGGCAGTGCGGGCGGCGGCCTGATCGATCTGCAGGGGAATCTTTTGCGCCAGGGGATGGCCCACATAACGGGCATTGACCCCCTGGGCCTGGAGAAACTCGAGCTCGAAGGGAAAGATCGACAGCACCAGATCGGTCGCTTGGGTCAGCAGGCGCACTCGTCCCTGGCGCCAAGCCCAAAAGCTGGGGCTGACATAGTGCACCGTGGCAATCCCCTGCTGGCGCAGCTTAAGCTCCAGACCCAGGTTGAAATCCGGCGCGTCTATGCCGATGAACAGATCGGGCTGCTGGCTGAGAAAGTGGCGCAGCAACCGTCGCCGGCTTTGCAGCAGTTGCGGCAGGTGACGCAGGACCTCGAACAGGCCCATCACCGCCAGAGGCTCGGGAGATTCGAGTAGCCGGCAACCGGCGGCCTGCATGCGCTCGCCAACCACGCCCTCGAACTCCACCGCACCCAGGCGCCGCTTGAGCTCATCCAGCAGACACACGCCAAGCCGGTCGGCGGATACCTCGTAGGCGATGATGGCGATGCGGATCATGGTCTAAGGTTTTTGCAGCAGCCAGCGATAGGCTGAAACAAGAAGGATTCCTTTGCTGCTTCGGGACTCGGGACTGGGGACTCGGGACTCGACTATTGCCAGGCTGATTTCAGGTTCTCGCTGATGGAACTGTTGACGGCTCGCAGCTAACTGCTGGCCGCTGGCCGCTGGCCGCTGGCGGCTGTCCATCAACGCAAGATGCCGCGACTGCTGTCCTCGAGAAACTCGCTGAGACAGGCCAGCTCGGCATGTTCCGAAGCCAGCTCGTCGATGGCCTTGCGCGCCTCTTCCAGCTTCAAACCGGACTTGTAAAGCAGCTTGTAGGCCTGCTTGATGATGCGCAGGCTTGACTCGGAGAAACCGCGCCGCATCAGCCCCTTGCTGTTGATGCCGTGGGGCTCGGCAGGATTGCCGGCTACCAGCACATAGGGGGGCAGATCACGGGTGACCGCTGCATTCATGCCGACAAAGCTGTGGGCGCCGACATGGCAGAATTGATGCACCAGGGCAAAGCCGCTGAGAATCACCCAATCAGCCACATGCACATGGCCACCGAGGGAGGCGGCATTGGACATGATGACGTTGTCGCCGAGGACGCAGTCGTGAGCGACATGGGTGTAAGCCATGAGCAGGCAGTCGTTGCCGATGCGGGTCTCACCCCGGTCCTGCACGGTGCCGCGGTTGATGGTGGCGTACTCGCGGATGGTATTGCGATCACCCATCTCCAGGCGGGTGTCTTCTCCGGCGTATTTCTTGTCCTGGGGGGCATCGCCCACCGAGGCGAACTGGTAGATGCGGTTTTCCCGGCCGATACGTGTAGGCCCCTTGATCACCACATGGGAGCCGATGACGCAGCCGGGGCCAATCTCCACTTCGGGACCAATGACGCTGAAGGGGCCCACCACCACATCCTCTGCCAAACGGGCGCGGTCATCGACGACCGCATGGGGATGAATCATCTCAATGCTCCCGCGAGGTGCACATGATCTCGGCGCTGGCGGCCAAGGCGCCGGCCACCCGCGCTTCGGTGGTGAACATCCAAATGCCGCGCTTGCTGCCCTTGACCACCACCTCAAGGTCGAGACGGTCACCGGGTTCGACCATGCGCTTGAAGCGGGCCTTGTCTATGCCCACCAGATAGTAGAGGGATCGCTCACTGGTCTGCTCGGGGGCGGATTCCATCGCCAGCAGGCCGGTGGCCTGGGCCAGGGCCTCGAGAATCAGCACCCCCGGCATCACCGGTTTGACCGGGAAGTGCCCGGTAAAGAAGGGCTCATTGATGCTGACGTTCTTGTAGCCGCTCAGGCGTTCGCCCACCACGCATTCCTCCACCCGATCAATGAGCAGAAAGGGATAACGGTGCGGCAACAACTCCATCACACGTTTGATATCCATGGTAATCACTGATCTTCTCCCGCGCCGAGGCGCTCATGTGGTTCAGTTGGGGCTTGTGTCTGGTCCCGCAGGTGGCGCTCCAGGGCCTGGACCTGCTGCTTCAGGCGATCCAGTCGGCGCAGCTGGGCGACTAGCTTGCGCCAGTCCTTGTTGGCTTCTGCGGGCAGATTGCCGCTGTAACTGCCGGCCTGGTGGAGCGAGTGGGTCACCAGGCTCATGGCGGTGACATGCACCCCATCGGCCAACTCCAGGTGGCCCACCACGCCCGAGGCGCCGCCAAGGGTACAATAGCGGCCTATCCGGGTCGAGCCTGAAATTCCGCTGCAGGCGGCTATGGCGCTGTGTTCGCCAATCTCGACGTTGTGCGCAATCTGGATCAGATTGTCCAGTTTGACCCCATCCTTGATCAGAGTATCCCGCAGGGAGCCGCGATCGATACAGGTATTGGCGCCGATCTCCACATCATTGCCCACCACCACTCGCC
>JADGBD010000353.1:461-2641 GCA_015231665.1 Gammaproteobacteria bacterium | reverse complement strand
CTCTGCAGCCAGATGCTCCAGGCTCAGATCGGGGGTTAGGGGTTCGTCGGCGCAGTTGCAGCCGGCGATGAGGCTGGAGAAGAAAACCCCGAGGCGCAGCTGCAGCGCCTCATTCTCAACCGACAGGCTTTGCAGCTGAATCTGCAGGTCGGATTCAAGCACCTGGCTGCCCTGGCGCATGGCCCGCTGCAGGGCCTGTTGCAGGGGCGGCTGGTTGCTGCAGGCGCGTAGCTCCGCATTGAGGAGCTGAGCAAACTCAGGACGGCCCAGGGCGGCCAGGCTGTCGGGTAGCTGCATGGTTATGGAAAACGAAGGCGGATCAGATAAAGGCGTCTACCCATTGGCCCTTGCTGTTGTCGGTGGCGTAGCCGGGGACTCGGGGTTGGCTTTGGGATTCCTGCTCGAGGGATTGGATTTCGCTCTTGAGGCTGCGGTTTTCCGCACGCAGTTGGTTGTTGCGGCCTTCCAGTTGGCTGTTTTCGCTGGCCAAGCTGCGGTTTTTGGCGGCAAGGGAGAGCTCCCGGGCATTGGGCTGGCTGGCCATATCCCGGTTGATGTTTGCCGGCAAGCTGCTTGCCAGGCTGACGTTGATGCGACTGATGGACCCGTCCACTGCTCCTCCTCTCGGGCAGCCAGCTCGACTTGATCTTGCATGCTAATCCGGCTAATTGCGCTTTTCAGTTCACTTTAAGCTTAGTCCCCAACTGCGGGAAATCAATCCCGGGGTTTTATTGGGGCTTATCTTGATAGACATAGCGCAGGCCGAGCAGTTCCTGCATCAGCTTGAACAGCTCGCTGGCCTTGATCGGTTTGCTCACGCATCTATCGCAGCCGGCATCGAGAATGGCTTGACGTTCTTCGTCGAAGGCGCTGGCGGTGAAGGCGATGATGAAAGGCCGCGGCTGGCCATCGAGGGCGCGGATTTGGCGGCTGGCCTCGTAGCCGTCCATGCGCGGCATGCGGATGTCCATCCAGATCAGCTGGGGCGACCAGGCTTTCGCCAACTCCAGGGCTTCCACGCCGTCGCCGGCGATGCGCACCTCAAAGCCGACGCGCTCGAGCAGCGCCGTCATCAGGCTCTGATTGTCCGGGTTGTCCTCGGCGACGAGGATGCGAAACCGCTCCTGCCCCGGCTTCAGGCCGATGATCTCGGCGTCTTCCTGCACCAGCATCGCCGGCTCGTCCACCGACAGCACCGGCAGGCGCAGCTGGAAGCATGATCCCACCCCCAACTCGCTGCTGGCGCTGAGCTCGCCGCCGAGCAGGCGGGCGTACTCCTGGCTGATGGCCAGCCCCAGGCCGGTGCCCTCGCCCAGGCGCATGCTGTCGCTGGTCTGGTAGAAGGCGTGAAAGATTTGTTCGAGGTCTTCCTCGCCGATGCCGATGCCGCTATCGATGATGCTGAACAGCAGCTTCAGCCCGGCATCTTCTTCCTGGCCCTGCTGCTGAACCTGGACCTGCACCCGGACACTGCCCTGCTGGGTGAACTTGATCGCGTTGCTGACCAGGTTCATCAGCACCTGGCGCAGCTTGGTGGCGTCGATCTCGATGTAGCGCGGCAGCTCTGCCTGCTGTTCCAGGCGCAGTTCCAGGCCCTTCTGGCGGGCGCGGGGTTCGAGCAGCTCGATCAGCGAGGCCAGCAGCTCGGCCAGGTCGGTGGTCTGCGGGTGCAGTTGCAGGCGGCCGGCCTCGATGCGCGAGATCTCCAGCACATCGTTGATCAGCGCCAGCAGATGCTGACCGCTGCGGTCGATGATCTGCAGATCGCCCATGACTTCGTCAGGCAGTCCCGGCTCCTGCTGGATCAGCTGGGTGAAACCGAGGATGGAGTTGAGCGGCGTGCGCAGCTCATGGGACATGTTGGCGAGGAAGCTGCTCTTGGCCCGATTGGCCGCCTCGGCGGCGAATTTGGCATGCTCCAGCTCATGGGTGCGCTCGTAGACCAGTTGCTCCAGATGCAGCTGGATGTCGCGCAGGGCGACGGCGCGACGGTCGAACTCCTGCGCCAGCTCTTCCAGCTCGTCCTGGGTGCCGAGGGGGGCGCAGCGGGTTTCTGCCGAGCCATCGGCACGAGCGACGCGATCGCGCAGCTCGAGGATCGGCCGCGCCAGCAGATGACCAAACCAGCGCGCCAGCAGGGTCGCCAGCAGGGTGAGGAAGAGACCGAGGGCCATGACCTC
>JADGBD010000353.1:0-451 GCA_015231665.1 Gammaproteobacteria bacterium | reverse complement strand
GCCACATTGGCCGGCTTGAGCAGATCATCCCGCGACAGCGCCACCTCCAGCTCCAGGCCGAGATGGCTCAGGGCATCGCTGCCGCCCTCGCCGAGCTTGCGCCGCTCGGTCAACAGCTCGCCCTGCAGGGGGTTGTCGCTGCGGTAGATCAGCTTATCGCCTTGGCGCAGGCTGTACTGCACCTCCGGGCTGGCGTTGAGGATGCGCCGCGCCAATGCCGGCAGGTCGTAACTCAGCAGCAGGGCACCCTGGGTGGTGCTGTAGTAGAGCACCGGCAGATAGACCTGCCAGACCTTGCGCTGGGGGTCCAGCTCCTGGCCCACCACACCCTGGTTGAGGGCGGCGCGCAGGGCCCCGGAGTCCTTGTAGCTGGGGGTTTCCTTGAGGCTGGAGAAGATCGGCCGACCGTCGAAATCGGTCAGGGCAACGTCATGCACATCGCGCCCCTCGG
>JADGBD010000352.1 GCA_015231665.1 Gammaproteobacteria bacterium | reverse complement strand
CGCGGATTATTGGGATGATCTGGAAATCCGCTTTCCCCTCCATCATCGCAGCCTGATCGAGGCCGAGGCGGAGAAAAACGCCATTGAGTCAGCCTGGATCTTCGCCATTCTGCGCCAGGAAAGCATGTTCATCCCCGGCGCCCGCTCGCCGGTGGGCGCGCTCGGTCTGATGCAGATCATGCCGCCCACCGCCAAGGATCTGGCCAAGCGCCTGAAGATCAAAAACCCCAGCGAAGACGAACTGCTCAAGCCGGAGCTGAACATCCGCCTCGGCAGCTACTACCTCAGGCTGCTGAAGAGTCAGTTCAATGGCTGGGAGCTGCTCGCCATCCCCTCCTACAACGCCGGCCCTCACCGCACCCAGCGCTGGCTGCCGGACGAGGAGCTGGAGGTGGACCTCTGGATCGAGGACATCCCCTTCGATGAAACCCGCCTCTACGTCCAGCGGGTGCTCAGCTATCGGGTGCTCTACCAATACCGCATGGGGCAGAAGGTCACGCGCCTGAAAGGCTACCTGCCGGCCAAGATCAGCAAGGCCCTGCTGCAGTCCGCACCCAGCGCGACCCAGGTTGCCGCCCAATCATCAGGCCAAGTCAAGGCCAGCAGCGAGCCGGCAGCGAAGAAGGGCTTTCTCGATCACTGAAGCAGGACCTTAAAAAGGACGCAGAGGGCGCGGACGACTACAGGGACGTAGGAGGTAGGACGAAGCAGGAAGCCCGAGTCGAGAAGCGCGGAGATCGCAGAGTTATTTCATCTAACTACTTATTCTTCTAAAAGAAAACCACAGCCCTCTGCGTGCTCTGCGCTCCTTTGCGCCCTCTGCGTCCCAAACCCCGCCCCAGCCTTCAAAGAATATGCCGCCAGCGGTAGCCGTCTCGGCGCAGGAGTTCGCCGGCGGCCGCCGGGCCCCAGCTGCCGGCGCGGTAGTTGGGGAAGTCCCGCGGGGGCAGGGCGCTCCAGACATCCAGCACCGGGGCCACCAGCTCCCAGCCGGCTTCCACCGTATCGGCGTGCTTGAACAGGGTGGCGTCGCCGTTCATGGCGTCGTAGATCAGGGTCTCGTAGCCGGTGGTGGGGGCGTTGCCGAAGTAGTCGTTGTAGCAGAAATCCATGTTTACCGTGCCCAGGCGCATGGTCGGACCGGGGATCTTGGCGCTGAAGCTGAGCTGTATGCCCTCGTCCGGCTGCACCCGGATCACCAGCTGGTTGGCGTGAACCTGCTCCACCGGGGTGTCGCGAAACAGGCGGAAGGGTACATGGCGGTATTGGATGACGATCTCGCTGTACTGGCCGCCCAGGCGCTTGCCGGTGCGCAGGTAGAAGGGCACGTCGGCCCAGCGCCAGTTGTCGATCATGAAGCGGATTGCCGCATAGGTCTCGGTGCGTGACTGGGGATCGACCCCCGGCGAGCCGCGGTAGGCCGGCACCTTCTCGCCATTGGGCATGACTCCCTCGGCATACTGGCCGCGCACCGCATGGGTGAGCACATCCTCCGGGCTCAGGGGCTGCACCGCGCGCATGACCTTGTTGACCTCGTCGCGCACGGCGTAGGCATCGAAGGAATTGGGCGGCTCCATGGCAACGAAGCCCAGCAGCACCAGCAGGTGATTGGGGATCATGTCGCGCAGGGCGCCGGCTTCCTCGTAATAGGTGCCGCGGTGCTCGACACCGACGGATTCGGCCACGGTGATCTGCACGTGCTCGATGAACTGATGGTTCCAGGTAGGCTCGGTGAAGCCGTTGGCGAAGCGAAAGGCCATGATGTTCTGCACCGTTTCCTTGCCCAGGTAATGGTCGATGCGGAAGATCTGCGACTCGGTCAGGTATTGGTGCAGCTGGCGATTGAGGGCGATGGCCGAATCCAGATCCTTGCCGAAGGGCTTTTCGATGATCACCCGCCGCCAGCCCTTGTCCTGCTCCAGGGTCAGCTCCGCCTCCGCCAGCAGGCGGATGATCTCGCTGAACAGGCTTGGCGGGGTGGCCATGTAAAACAGGTAGTTGCCCGGCGCCCGATGGACCTCGGCGCAGTGGGCCATGCGCTGCTGCAGCTGGCGATAGGCCTGGGGGTCCTTGAAATCCCCCTGACTGTAGTGCAGCCGCTCCGCCAGCCGTTGCCAGACCGCATCCTCAAACTCGGTGGCGCGGTATTCCCGCAGGGTCTGCTCGAAGCGGGCGCGAAAATCCTCATCGGAAATCTCCAGCCGATCCACCCCCACCACGGCAAACTCGTCGGGCAGCAGGCCCTCGCGCATCAGATGATAGAGCGAGGGGATCAGCTTGCGCCGGGTCAGATCACCGCCGGCGCCGAAGATCACCATGACACAGGGCGGTGCCGGCCGCGCCTTGCCGTTTTCATCCAGGTGCTGCATCGCTGCTCAGTCCTTTTTCTCGTGATGGCCACCGAACTCGAAGCGCATCGCCGAGAGCAGGCGATCGGCATAATCCGCCTCGCCCTGGGAGTTGAAGCGATTGAACAGAGCGGCACTGAGCACATGCGCCGGGGTGCCCGATTCGATCGCCGCCAGGCAGGTCCAGCGGCCCTCGCCGGAATCCGACACCCGGCCGCCAAACTGCTCCAGCTGCGGGCTCTTGGCCAGGGCCGAGGCGGTCAGATCCAACAGCCAGGAAGACACCACGCTGCCGCGCCGCCACAGCTCGGCCAC
>JADGBD010000351.1 GCA_015231665.1 Gammaproteobacteria bacterium | reverse complement strand
TCGAGCAAGGCCTGCAGGCGGCGATTGGACAGGGACAGGGGATCGCCGCCGCTGAGCACCAGCTCCGGGGTGGCGCTGCGGCGCAGCTGCTCCAGGCTGGAGCGCCACTGCTCGCTCAGGCCCTGGTGCTCGTTGTAGGCAAAGTGACGACGAAAACAATAGCGGCAATGCAGGGCGCAGGCGCCGGTGGTGAGCAGCAGGGCGCGGCCCTGGTACTTCTGCAGCAGGCCCTGAGCGCTGATGGCGGCCCTGTCGCCCACCGGGTCGGTGCTGTAGCCGGCTACCGCTTCCAGTTCAGCGGCCAGGGGCAGCACCTGCAGCAGCAGGGGGTCGGCGGGGTCGCCCGGCGTCATCAGCGCGGCAAAGCCCCGCGGCACCCGCAGGGGGAACTGCTCCAGGGCGCCGGCGGCACCTGCCAGCAGGGAAGGGGGCAGGCCCAGCAGCTCCAGCAGTTCGCCGGGTTCAGTTATGGCGCTGGCCAGGGCCTGCTGCCAGGGCGATGGCTGCGACCGGTCTGATGGCATACTGGACGAAGATCGGGGTATCATTGCCGGCTTTTACATCTGCGAAAAAAACGAGAGGGTAACATGGCGAGCTACAGCACCAACGAATTCAAGGGGGGATTGAAGATACTGCTGGACGGTGACCCCTACACCATTGTCGAAAACGAGTTCGTCAAGCCGGGCAAGGGACAGGCCTTCAGCCGGGTCAAGGTGCGCAACCTCAAAACCGGTCGTGTGCTGGAAAAGACCTTCAAATCCGGCGATAGCGTGGATGCCGCCGATGTCATGGAAAGCGACATGCAGTTTCTCTACGCCGATGGCGAATACTGGCACTTCATGCACCCTGAATCCTATGAGCAATACCAAGCGCCGGCTTCGGCCTTGGGGGATAACGCCAAGTGGATCAAGGAGCAGGACAGCTGCATCGTCACCCTCTGGAACGGCCAGCCGATTTCGGTGGAACCACCCAATTTCGTTGAGCTGACCATCACCGAGACCGACCCCGGCCTCAAGGGCGACACCTCCGGCAGCGGCGGCAAGCCCGCTACCCTGGAAACCGGCGCGGTGGTGCGAGTGCCCCTGTTTGTGCAGATCGGCGAGCGGATTCGCGTCGACACGCGCAAGGGCGAGTACGTCAGTCGGGCCTGATGGGGCCTGAGCACCCGCCGTTGCCGGGGGATCTCTGGCGGCCCAACGCCAGTCAGCCGATGTTGCAGGCCCGGGCCGAGTTGCTGGCGCGGATGCGGGCCTTCTTTCAGCAGCGGGGGGTGATGGAGGTGGAGACCCCGCTGCTCTCCGCCCACGCCAACCCCGACCCGGCCATCGACAGCATGGCGGTGACCTGCGACGGCGCCCGGCATTGGCTGCATAGCTCGCCGGAATTTGCCATGAAGCGCTTGCTCGCGGCAGGTTCTGGCCCCATCTATCAGCTGTGCAAGGTGTTTCGCGATGGCGAATCCGGCCGCTTGCACAATCCCGAATTCAGCCTGCTCGAATGGTACCGACCGGGGTTTGACCATCTGCGCCTGATGGACGAGGTAGCCGAGCTGGTCAGCAGTCTGGCGGGACGGGAGTTTGCCGTCGAGCATCTGGCCTATGCCGAGCTGTTTCAGCGCCACCTCGGGGTTGATCCGGAAACGGCCGAGCTGGCCGAACTGGCGGAGCTGGCGAGGCGCCACGGCATCGATCTGGTCGGCGGCGATCTGGAGCGGGATGCCTGGTTAGATTTGCTCATGAGTCATCTCATTGAACCCCAGCTGGGCCGGGAGGGGCTCAGCTTCGTCTTCGCCTACCCCTGCTCACAGGCTGCGCTGGCGCGGCTAGGGCGGTACCAGGGGCGGCAGGTGGCGGAGCGCTTCGAGCTCTACATACAAGGCATGGAAATCGCCAACGGCTTTCACGAACTGACCGATCCGGCCGAGCAGGCACGTCGCTTTGCCCAAGACAACCGCCGCCGCGAGCAACAACATCGCGCCGCCATGCCGCTGGATCGGCATTTGCTTGCCGCGCTGGAGCAAGGCCTGCCAGACTGCGCCGGGGTTGCGCTGGGGGTTGATCGTCTGCTGATGGCGCTGGAGGGTGCGGATAGCCTGCAGCAGGTGATCGCCTTTGCTTTTGATCGAGCCTGAGGGGCATGACTGCTCGGCTCGTTTCCTGACTTCCATAAGGCCTGCGCAGCTGCAAAGGCCATCTGATTGGCCTATTGAGTGGCCATCGAACAAAAGGACAGAGTCCATGAGCGCAGATATTCACGCCACCAAATACATGACCACCAACTACAAGCTGGTCAAGGCCAGGGAGAGCGCTGGCTTGACCCAGGAGGAGCTGGCCCGGGCCATCGGGGTCAAACCGGAGCAGGTGAACATGTGGGAGCTGGGCAAGTCCCGTCCCTATCCGGCCCATCTGAAACGCATCGCCGAGGCCACCAAACGCTCCCTGGCCTGGTTTCACGGCGAGGACGAACTCATCCTGGATCTCGCCGGCCTGCTCCCCGAGCAGATGCTAAAAAAACTCAAGGTCATGGCCAAGGAAAATGGCCAAACCTGCGCCGAAGAGGCCGTCTCCGCGATCATCGACCACATCAGCCAACGCAAGTCCCGGGGCTGATTTTCGCTGCCTAATCGATGGGACGCAGAGGACGCAAAGAAGCGCAAAGGACGCAGAGAAGAAT
>JADGBD010000350.1:1408-2677 GCA_015231665.1 Gammaproteobacteria bacterium | reverse complement strand
CCGAAATCTTCGATCAGCACCTGGAGAAGGGCGAGCCGGTAGAACGGCTTCTGATGGCCAGGGAGTTCTGGGGATGAGTCATCCCAGCGAATTTGCCGGAAGCGGCCTGCTCAGGGTCGATCCTGACTATGGATGAGCAGGTGGCGGCACGCTTCGAGGAGGTGTCGGCACTGGCCCGGCAGGTGGTGGCGCGCCTGCATCAGGAAATCGAGACGCTCGGTTTCGACCCCAGGCTGGTCCAGCTACAGGAAATCGCTGCGGCCAGTTACACACTGCAGACCGATCCGGCCGATGGCGGGCAGAGCCTGGTGGGCGAATGGCGCGATGGTTACGGCATCAAGGTGGGTGAGCTGAAGTTTCACGCCGATGGCAGTTTCTTCGTCGAGCAGGATGTCGTCAGACCCCATCCCAAACGCTCGGGCTGGTTTGTCGAGGCCGTCAACGCCTGGGGTCGGGGCAGCCAGATCAGGGCGGAAGCCCGCTTGCTGCGGATGCCCGGGTAGCCTTCAGTGCACTACCGGGCCATCCTCTATCACAAGCAGAGTACCAGCGCACGGCTGCGCTTCCTGCATTTTGCCTACCACAGCGTCTGTGCCTTCGCACCCTTGCCGAGCCTGGCCCAGGTGCACCCCGGGCGAGGCGAGCGACTGGTCATGCATCCGGCACAGGTGCTTTGGCAGTT
The DNA here is from genome assembly GCA_015231665.1 of Gammaproteobacteria bacterium. GTDB lineage: Bacteria > Pseudomonadota > Gammaproteobacteria > Chromatiales > Chromatiaceae > Magnetovirga. The sequence continues at coordinate 1,995 of JADGBD010000350.1, read as the reverse complement.
GCAGCGTGACTACGGTTTTGCCAAGGGTGACCTGCGCATCGAGGAGGGCTATAGGTTCCGGGTCGAAGTGCCCTGCGAGCAGATCGAGATCTTTCTGGTAGCCATTCAGACGCTCGATCCTCCCTTCGATCAGGCCGAGGCGATCGGCGCACGGTTCATCGACCTGACCCAGGCGCGCAGCCTGCCCGCAGTGGAACTGGAACTGCTTCGCGCCGCCTACGAGTGGGTCATGGAGGGCTAGGGCGCTTCCGCTGACAATTCCTCGGCCCAGCAACCGATCGGCGGTCCGAGGTTGAGTTGCGCGTCTTCAAAGCGCACCAGGTAGACCTGACGTTCGGGCGCTTCCTCCAGATGACCGATCTCGATCAGCACTCCGCGGGTTCCGATTTCTGCCAGCAGGGCCTTCTCCGGCAGCTGCGGGATGCCGCCGTCATTGTGGATGGGCTCTATGGCATAGATGGTATCGCCCGGTTGTAGTTGTTTGAGATTCACGCTTTTCCCCTTTGTCGCAATTGTTACCCTCGAAGGGTGGACAGATTGTCGTGGAAGCAACAGTTAGATGTATCGGACTGGATAAAAAATCAATA
>JADGBD010000350.1:0-1294 GCA_015231665.1 Gammaproteobacteria bacterium | reverse complement strand
CCCAGAAAGCGTTGAGCCGCTTCATTGCCGGTGCCGAAACCCCGGTGGCTGGGCTGCGCATACAGGTGACCGGCGGCGGCTGCTCCGGTATGCAGTACGGTCTGGCCCTGGAAGAGGGGCCCAGGTCCGATGACAGCGTGGTCGAGATCGGCCCTATCAAGGTCTTTGTCGATCCGGCAAGCGCGCCCCTGCTCAACGAGGTCACCGTCGACTTCCTCGACAGCATGGATGGCAGTGGCTTCAAGTTTTACAACCCCAATGCCAAGGCCAGCTGTGGTTGCGGCAATTCATTCAGCGCCTGAGCGGGAGGTCTGTCATGTGGGATTACTCGGAAAAGGTTAAAGAGCACTTTTTTGAACCGCGCAATGCCGGCGCGGTGGTGGACGCCAATGCTGTCGGTGACGTTGGCTCACTCTCCTGTGGCGATGCCCTGCGCCTGACCCTGAGGGTGGACCCGGAGACCGAGGTCATCCTCGAAGCCGGCTTCAAGACCTACGGCTGCGGCTCGGCCATCGCCTCCAGTTCGGCATTGACCGAGATCATCAAGGGGATGCACATCGACGAGGCTTTGAAGGTCAGCAACCAGGATATTGCCGATTATCTCGACGGCCTGCCGCCAGAGAAGATGCACTGCTCGGTGATGGGGCGCGAGGCCCTGCAGGCGGCAGTGGCCAACTACCGCGGCAAGGAGTGGAAGGACGACCACGAGGAGGGCGCGCTGATCTGCAAGTGTTTCGCCGTCGATGCAGTGCTGATCGAGGAGACCATCCGCAACAACAATCTGCGCACGGTGGAGGAGGTGACCCATTACACCAAGGCCGGAGGGGGCTGCTCCGCCTGTCATGAGGGCATCGAGGATATCCTCAGCCTGGTCATGGCCGAGCGCGGCGAGTCCTTCGACCCCAATGCCGTTGCCGCAGAGATCAAGAAGCCCAGTTCCGGGCTGACCAATCTGCAGCGCATCCGCCGTATCGAGGAACTGCTCGAGGATATCCGGCCCAACCTGCAGCGCGACCACGGTGACGTTGAACTGATCGAGGTGGAGGGGCGCAACATCTTTGTCAAGATGACCGGCGCCTGCTCCGGCTGCCAGATGGCGGCGACCACCCTCGGCGGGATTCAGCAACACCTGGCCGAGGGGTTGGGTGAGTTCATCCAGGTACTGCCCCATGAAGAACTGGCGCGTCGAGCCCAGGCGGGGGCATGATCATGAGCCAAGGCATCTATCTGGACAACAACGCCACCACCATGGTTGATCCGGTGGTGGTGGAGGCCATGCTGCCATTCTTCACCT
>JADGBD010000349.1 GCA_015231665.1 Gammaproteobacteria bacterium | reverse complement strand
AACAGTTGTTTGCCCTGGTATTCGTGTAGATTCATCGCATTGCCCTGTGGGTTGTATGATTTTCAGCTGCCAGCGGGCCTGCTGCCAGCAAGCCCCCGGATTCCGCTGCGCTGCATCCGGGCTACACAACTCTATGATGCTGGTGGCTGTGCTGACTTTCAGGCTAAGCTACTAACCGCTGGCCGCTGATACTTGGCCCCATTCTAGCCCAAACTCTGGCCCAAACTGGTGACTTGATGTGAAGACCCTGTTGATCCTCATTGCCCTGGCGCTGATCTTTTTCATCGGCCGCCATTTCTGGCGCCAGCGCCAGCGGGCCAAGGCGCCGGCTGCGGCCCCCACGCATCTGACGGTGCGCTGCGCCCACTGCGGCCTTTACCTGCCCCGTAACGAGGCCCTTGTCGATGGCCAACACAGCTACTGCAGCGCCGAACACCGCAATGCCGGACCCACTGGCGGATAATCGCGCCTATCGTCAGGAGCAGCGCGCCCTGCTGATCCTGATCGTCTACCGGGCGCTGCTGGCCTCCCTGCTGCTGGCCATTGTCTATGGCGAATTTCAGCTGAAAATCAGCGGCCCGAGCAACCCGGATATTTTCAAGTGGGTGAGTTTCGGCTACATCGGCATGCTCGGCCTCAGCGGCCTGACCTTTTATAAGAACTGGTTCAGCGCCGGCAACCAGGCCCTGGCGATGTTTTTGCTCGATTGCATCATCATCCCGCTGCTGATCCACAGCGGCGGCGGCCTGACCACCGCCCTGGGCAGCTTGCTGGCCTCATCCATCGCCCTCACCAGCCTGCTGGTGCGCGGCCGTTTGGTGCTGTTTCTCGCTGCCATCGCCACCTTCGGCATCTTCAGCGGCCAGCTCTATTCCAGCGGTTTTCCCGGTTTTGATGGCCGCGACTACACCCAGGTCGGCCTGCTCGGCGCGGTCTATTTCGCCATCGCCCTGCTGGCGGTGACCCTCTCCAGCCGGGTGCGGGAGAGCGAGTCTCTGGCCCAGCAGCGGGCACAAGAGCTGGCCGATCTGGCACAGATCAACCAGCAGATCATCCAGCAGATGAGCACCGGCGTGCTGGTGAGCAACAACCAGGGCGAAATCAATTACCTCAACCAGGCGGCCCGGCGCCTGCTCGGCATCAGCGAGGCGCGCAAGCCGCAGAACCTGAGCGAGGCCAACGATCAGCTCGCCCATCTCTGGCGCAATTGGCAGGAAGAGCCCGAATTTGCCGACAGCCAGACCCTGGAGACCGGCCCCAGCCAGCTGCGCGCCCACTTCAGCCCCAGCGGCATCGGCAACAGCTGCACCCTGATCTTTATCGAGGATGCCTCGGAAGCCATGCGCCAGGCGCGGCAGATCAAGCTCGCCTCCCTGGGTCGGCTCACCGCCGGCATCGCCCATCAGATTCGCAACCCGCTGTCATCCATCAGCCACGCCAGCCAGTTGCTCGCCGAATCCGAGGCCATCAGCGCCGCCGATCTGCGCCTGCTGGAGATCATCCGCAGCAACAGCAAGCGGGTCAACGACACCATCGAAAGCATCCTCCAGCTCTCCCGCCGCCAGGAGCCCCGGCGCGAGGAGATCAAACCCAAGGCCTGGCTGCAGCGCTTCATCGACAGCCTGGTCCGCCGTCAAGGACTGCAACCCGAGCAGGTTCAGCTGCACTGCAATATCGATTGTCGCCTGCAGGTGGACAGCCTGCAGCTGGAGCAGGTGCTGAGCAATCTCTGTGAAAATGCCCTGCGCCATTCCGGCCGTGGGGCTGAAACCCAGATCCAGCTGCGCCTGGACCTGGACGACATCGACCAGCCCCGCCTGAGCCTGTGCGACAACGGCGCCGGCCTGTCCACCCTGGCGCTGGAGCGACTGTTCGAGCCCTTCTTCACCACCCGCAGCGACGGCACCGGCCTGGGGCTCTACATCGCCCGCGAGCTGTGTGAGGCCAACAACATCAGCCTCAAACCCCTGAGCTCAGCCAGCGGGGCCTGCTTTCAGCTGCTGTTTCGCCAGGGGGATGCCCATGGCTAGCAGCTGATGGCTGACCGCTATACACTTGAACCCATGAGCAAACCCCTGGCCCTCATCGTTGACGACGAACCGGACATCCGCGAGCTGCTGGAAATCACCCTCGCGCGCATGGCCATAGACACCATTGCCGCTGCCGATCTGAGCGCCGCGCGGCGGCATCTGGCCCAGCCCACCCGGTTCGATCTTTGCCTGACCGACATGCTGCTGCCGGACGGCAGCGGTCTGGAGCTGGTGGAGCAGATCAACCAGCAGCGCCCGGAACTGCCGGTGGCGGTGATCACCGCCCACGGCAACATGGAAACCGCGATCCAGGCCCTCAAGCTGGGTGCCTTCGACTTCGTCTCCAAGCCGATCGATCTGGAGGTGCTGCGCCGGTTGGTGCAGACCTCCCTGCGCCTGGGTGGCAAGGACAAGGACAGCGGCAGCAAAACCAGCCAACAGCGCCTGCTCGGCGACTCCCCGGCGCTGGCGGAAATTCGCAACCTGATCGCCAAGCTGGCGCGCAACCAGGCGCCGGTGCACATCACCGGCGAATCCGGTACCGGCAAGGAACTGGTCGCCCGTTTGATCCACGAGCAAAGCCCGCGCGGCGGCCAGCCCTTCATTGCCGTCAACTGCGGCGCCGTACCCACGGAGCTCATGGAGAGCGAA
>JADGBD010000348.1 GCA_015231665.1 Gammaproteobacteria bacterium | reverse complement strand
ATCTGACAACCCTCTACCCCAAGGGCAATACTCTCTACGGCGTCGATATCTTTGTTCATCCCGGTTATCGCGACCTGCGCCTGGGGCGGCGGCTGTACGAGGCGCGCAAGGATCTGTGCGTGCGCCTGAACCTGCGCCGCTTCGTCGCCGGTGGGCGCATCCCCGGCTACCGCATGCACGCCAGCGAGATGACCCCGGCGCAATACAGTCAGCTGGTGGTGAACAAGGAGCTGCACGATCCGGTGCTCAGCTTCCAGCTGGCCAACGGCTTCCATGTACGCCACATGATCAAGAATTACGAGCCCAAGGACCGCGACTCCGGCTCTGCCGCCACCCTGCTGGAGTGGATCAACATCCACTATCAGCCCGACAACCAGACCCTCAGCAGCAGGCGCAAGAACATCCGCATCGGCACAGTGCAATGGCAGATGCGTCCGGCGCCCAACCTCGAGGATATGATGCAGCAGGTGGAGTATTTCGTTGACACCATCGCCGGCTACAAAGCCGACTTTGCCCTCTTCCCCGAATTCTTCAACTTCCCCCTGATGGTGCAGTTCAACCAGGAAAACCCGGCGGAATCCATCCGCGACCTCGCCAGCTTCACCGAACAACTGCGCGACGAACTGCTGCGCCTGGCGCTGGAGTACAACATCAACATCATCGCCGGCAGCATGCCGGAATACGAGAATCAGGTGCTGCGCAATGTCTCCTATCTGCTGCGCCGGGACGGCACCTGGGACCGCCAATACAAGCTGCACATCACCCCCGACGAGTTCAATTATTGGGGCCTCAAGGGGGGCGAGGGCCTGCAGGTGTTCGACACCGATGCCGGGCGCATCGGCATTCTCATCTGTTACGACGTGGAATTCCCCGAGTTGTCCCGTCTGCTCGCCGAGCAGGGTCTGCAGATCCTCTTTGTGCCCTACTGGACCGACACCAAGAACGCCTACGAGCGGGTGCGCCGCTGCGCCCAGGCCCGCGCCATCGAAAACGAATGCTATGTGGTCATCACCGGCAGCGTCGGCAACCTGCCCAACGTCGAGAACATGGACATCCAATACTCCCAGGCGGCGGTATTCACCCCCTCGGACTACAGCTTTCCCCATGACGCCATAGCCGCCGAGGCAACACCGAACACCGAAATGTGCCTGATCGCCGACCTCGATCTGCACAAGCTGGAAGTCATGCGCCACAAAGGCAGCGTGCGCAACCTGCGCGACCGTCGCCAGGACCTGTATCGCGTACAATGGCTGAAGGAGTAGCTGTCAGCTTAATTTGGTTCCGGCTTCGCCGGATTCAGTTGGTTAACTTTCATCTGTGTGCATTTGCGTTCATTTGCGGACTTTTCCCCCATCCAGAGAGACTTTCATGAGCGGCCAGAATCATCACCACTACGGCATTCAACGTTGGGGCAACGGCTATTTCCAGATCGGTGACGACGGCCGCCTGCGCGCCCGCCCCGATCCCAACGAAGAAACCAGCATCGACCTCTACCAGCTGGCCCAGGAGATCCGTGAGTCCGGCCTGTCCTGGCCGATTCTGGTGCGCTTTACCGACATCCTCCATCACCGTGTCGGCGTCATCTGCAGCGCCTTTCGCGATGCCATGGAGGAGCTCGAATACGACGGCCACTACAACCTGGTCTATCCGATCAAGGTCAACCAGCAACGGGTGGTGGTGGAGGAAATCCTCAACGGCGGGCCCAACTGCGTCGGTCTGGAGGCGGGCAGCAAGCCCGAGCTGATGGCCGTGCTGGCGCTGTCCCGCCCCAACGGCGTCATCGTCTGCAACGGCTACAAGGACCGCGAATACATCCGCCTGGCGCTGATCGGCCAGTCCCTCGGCCACCGGGTGTTTATCGTCATCGATAAGCTCAGCGAGCTGGATCACGTGCTGGAGGAGGCCGAAGACCTGGCCATCACCCCGCTGCTGGGGGTGCGCCTGCGCCTGGCCGCCACCGCCTCGGGCAACTGGCAGGACAGCGGCGGCAACAACTCCAAGTTCGGCCTGACCTCGCTGCAACTGCTGCAGCTGATCGAGCGCCTGAAGCAGGAAAACATGCTCGACTGCCTGCGCCTGCTCCACGCCCACATCGGCTCACAAATCCCCAACCTGCGCGACATCCGCCGCAGCATGTCCGAAGTAGCGCGCTTCTACGGCGAGTTCATGCGCATGGGCGCCAGCATTGAGGTGATCGACGTCGGCGGCGGTCTCGGCATCGACTACGAGGGCACCGGCACCCGCCATCATTGCTCGATGAACTACAGCGCCGAAAGCTATGCCCGCGAGGTGGTCAAGGCGCTCAAGCGCATCTGCCAGGAGCAGGACCTGCCGGCGCCGGACATCTTCAGCGAATCCGGCCGTGCCGTCACCGCCCACCACGCCCTGCTGCTGGCCAACGTCAGCGACCGCGAGCACGCCCCCGGCAGCCTGCAGATACCGGAACTGCCCGAGGACGCCCCCGAGGTGCTGCATACCATGGTGGAAAACCTGCAGCAGCTGGACGAATTCTCCGCCCTGGAGCTGTTTCACGAAGCCGAGCACGGCCTCGATGAGGCCCATGAGCTGTTCCAGCAGGGCGCCCTGAATCTGGAGCTGCGCGCGCTGGCCGAGCAGGTGTTCTATGCCACCTGCCGCACCGTGCAGCCCCTGCTGCGCGCCGACTCCAAGCGCCACCGCGAGACCC
>JADGBD010000347.1 GCA_015231665.1 Gammaproteobacteria bacterium | reverse complement strand
CGAAGCCAGCCGCCGCTCGCTTCGACTTCGCTCAGCGAACGGCCTGAGCAGTCAGCCGCGATAAAGCCAAAGCACGGGAGCGCGGGCGGGCCACCCTCACCCCCCCATGGCCGCCCCTCTCAGGTCTTGTCCGCTGCTGCGCCGTATTCAAAAGAGTCAGAGTACAGCCGCGCCAGGTCCAGGCCGGCGGCTTCAAAGCCTGCCTTGGCGGCGTTGATCATCGGCGGCGGGCCGGCCATGTAGACATCAAAGCCGCTCAGATCGGGGTTGTCCGCCTGCACCGCCTCGTGTACCCAGCCGGTACGCCCACTCCAGTCGGCATCCGGCTCTGAGAGCACGGGGATGAAGCGGATGTGGCTGTGCTTCTCCTGCCAACTTTGGGCCAGTTCTGCCATGTAGAGGTCGCGCTGGGCGCGCACGCCCCAGTAGAATTGCAGCGGCCGGCTATCGCCCACGTGCAGGGCATGCTCGATAATGCCCTTGATCGGGGCAAAACCGGTGCCGCCGGCGACAAAGATCATCGGCCGGTCGGACTGATCGCGCAGGGTGAAGCGGCCCAGCGGGGCTTCGATGCGCAAGATCGCCTTGGGCTGCATCTCGGAAAAGACAAAATCGGTAAACTGGCCGCCATCGACGTGGCGCACGTGGAGTTCGATGTACTCGTCATCGTGGGGCGCATTGGCGATGGAGAAGGCGCGCTTGCGCCCATCGGAGAGGATGACGTCGAGATACTGGCCGGCCTGGAACTGCAGGCGCTGGCCTTCGGGCAGCTTCAGCTGCAGGCGCACCACGTCATGGGCGATGCGCTCCAGGCTGTGAACCTTGCAGGGCAGGATGCGCACCTCGATGTCCTGGGCCCACTCCAGCTCATCGGCACGGATCACCAGATCGGACTGGGCCAGGGCCTGACAGCTGAGGATGCTGCTGGGGTCTTCGCCCTCGAGAATCTCGCTGGGGCCTTCGGGATAATGGATCTGGCCCGACTCCAGGTGACACATGCAGCTGCCGCAGAGACCGCTGCGGCAGCCGTAAGGCAGGCCGATGTTCTGGCGCAGGGCAGCTTCCAGCAGGGTTTCGTTATCTTCTACGGTCATGCGGTGACCGGAGGGCTCGATGGTAACGGTGAAGCTCATGGGAATCTGCCTTGCTTTGTCCAAAATGGTCGCCAATTGTACGGAATTGACCGGATATTGAAACCTTATGAATAAAGTGATCATTGCCGGCTGTGGTTATCTCGGCCAGCGCCTGGCCCTGGCTCATCAACAGCGGGGCGATCAGGTGCTCGGCCTGGTGCGCAGCCTCGAGTCCCAGCACCAGCTGCAGGAGCTGGGGCTGCAGGCCCAGTGCTTGGATTTGGACAGCCCCGAATTTGCACTCATGCCCAGCCTGGATGAGTGCCTGCTCTACTGGCTGGTTCCGCCGCCGCCCAGCGGCGAGCACGACAGCCGCAGCGCGGCCTTCATCCGCCTGCTCGGCAGCCAGAAGCCGCGCCGGCTGGTGCTGATCAGCACCACCGGGGTCTATGGCGATTGCGCCGGCGCCTGGGTGGATGAGCAGCGCCCGCCCAATCCCCAGGTGCCCCGCGCCCTGCGCCGCCACTCCGCCGAGCGGCAATGGCGCCGCTGGGCGGATGCCGCCGGGGTCAAGTGCGTCTGCCTGCGGCTGCCCGGCATCTATGGGCCTGGCCGTCTGCCCCGCGCCCGGCTGGAGAAAGGCCTGCCGATGCTGTGCGAGGCCGAAGCCCCCTGGTCCAACCGCATCCATGTGGATGACCTGACTGAGGTCTGCCTCAGGGCCATGAGTCAGGCGGAGCTGGCAGCGTTGTATAACGTCAGCGACAGCCATCCCTCGACCATGCTGGATTATTTCAACCGCCTCGCCGATCTGCTCGGCCTGCCGCGACCGCCGCAGATCAGCCGCCGTCAGGCCGAGGCGCAGCTGTCGGCGGAGATGATGAGCTACCTCAGCGAATCGCGCCGCATCGACAACCGCAACATGCTCCGCGACCTGCAATTGCAGCTGCGCTACCCCAGTCTGGCCGAGGGCCTGCCGGCTGCCGTTGCCGCGGAGCAAGGTCGATGAAGTCCTGCCTGCGTCTGATCCAAATCAGCGATCTGCACTTCGGCTTCCCGCCCGGCGATCTGCTCAACAGCGGCATCAACACCGTGCAGACCTTTGCCCAGGTGGCGCAGCGGATCGCACAACTCCAGCCCGATGCCATAGTCGCCACCGGCGATCTGGCCCAGGACCCCGAGGCCGAGGTCTACCAGCGCCTGGCGGCGACCTTTGCGCGCCTGCCCGCGCCGGTCTACTGCCTGCCGGGCAACCACGATGACCCCGAGCTGATGGCGCAGATTCTCACCAATCCCCCAAGCCAGCCAAATGCGCAGAACAGCCCCTGCAAGCAAGTGCTGCTGGGCGGCTGGCAACTGTTGTTACTCGACAGCAACCACCGCCAGCACAGCCACCGCGGCCGTCTGGGGGATGCGGAACTCGCCTGGTTGGAGCAGAGTCTGGCCGCCCAGCCGGCCCTGCACAGCCTGATCTGCCTGCACCACCACCCGCAGCCCATCCACAGCCCCTGGATGGATCGCATGGGGCTGGAGGACAGCGCCGAACTGCTGCGCCTGCTGCAGCGCCATCCCCAGGTGCGCGGGGTGATCTTCGGCCACATCCATCAGGACTTCAGCCTGC
>JADGBD010000346.1 GCA_015231665.1 Gammaproteobacteria bacterium | reverse complement strand
TTTTTCTTGGAAGATCTGTTCGGCTGTACGGTCGATCTGGTCAGCGAACCCGCCTTGCGTGCGGAGCTGAGACCCTACGTGGAACAAGACCGAATCAATGTCTGAAGCCCTCCGCTCTGGGTGCTGCTACTTTATGCTGGGCGTTGCAAAAAAATGTAGCCCGGATGGAGCGCAGCGGAATCCGGGGTTGCCGCTAGGCATGGCCACCCCTATCCCGTTGTACCTCCGAGTGCCAGTTTGGAATTTCCGGGGCTCAAAGCTCCCAGGATAAGAGGTAAATCCCAATGTTGTTTCACACTAACCCAAGGCCCTAGCCCATGTGTTTAGCCATTCCCGCTCAGGTGCTCAGCATCGAGGCCAGTGACAACACCGCCCTGGTGGCCCTGGGGGAGGTGCAGAAGCGCGTTTCCCTGGCCCTGGTGGAGGATGTGCAGCCCGGTGATTATGTGCTGCTGCATGTGGGCTATGCCCTCAACAAGCTCAGTGCCGAGGAGGCGGAGCGCACCCTGGCGCTGTTTGCTGAGGCCGATCTGCTGGTGGATGCCGCCGGAGCATGAAATACATCGACGATTTTCGCCGCAACGACCTGGCGCAGAAGCTGGCGCGGGGCATTGCCGCTGCAGTGCAACCCAGCCGCGACTATCACCTGATGGAGTTTTGCGGCGGCCACACCCACGCCATCTTCCGCTACGGCGTGCAGGACCTGATGCCGGCCAATGTCCGCTTCATCCACGGTCCCGGCTGCCCGGTGTGCGTGCTGCCCATCGGTCGGGTCGATTTGGCCATCGCCCTGGCCCGTCAGGATCTGATTCTCTGCACCTATGGCGACCTGCTGCGGGTGCCCGGCAGCGGCCGCGTCAGCCTGCTCAAGGCCAAGGCCGAGGGCGCCGATGTGCGCATGGTCTATTCCACCCAGGATGCCCTGCAGATCGCCCGCGCCAATCCGCAGCGGCAGGTGGTGTTCTTCGCCATCGGCTTTGAGACCACCACCCCGCCCAGCGCGGTGGCGCTGAAACAGGCCAAGGCCGAAGGTTTGAGCAACTTCAGCCTGGTGTGCAACCACGTCCTCACCCCGGCGGCCATGCACGGCATTCTCGATGCCACAGCGCCGGGTCAGCTGGCCATCGACGGCTTTCTCGGCCCCTCCCACGTCAGCACGGTGATCGGCAGCGGCGCCTACGAGCCCTTTGCCCGCGACTATGCCAAGCCCATCGTCATCGCCGGTTTCGAGCCCCTGGATGTGATGCAATCCAGCCTGATGCTGATCCGGCAACTGAATCAGGGCCGGCATGAGGTGGAGAACGAATACACCCGTGCGGTCAGCCGCGAGGGCAACCTCAAGGCCCAGGACCTGGTGGCGGAGGTGTTCGAGCTGCGCCCCAGCTTTGAGTGGCGCGGCCTGGGCAGCCTGCCCGACAGCGCCCTGCAGATTCGCCCGGAGTACGCCGAGTTCGACGCCGAGCGGCGCTTTGACTTGCCGCAGCAGCCCGCCGAGGAGGTCAAGGGCTGCGACTGCCCGAGCATTTTGCGCGGCATCAAACGCCCCAGCGATTGCAAGCTGTTCGGCAGCGTCTGCACCCCGGAGAATCCCATGGGCTCCTGCATGGTGTCGTCCGAAGGGGCCTGCGCCGCCTACTGGACCTATGGTCGTTTTCGTCAGGAGGTCGCATGAGCCGGCAGCCCAAGCGTTTTGCCCAGCGCCTGAACTTGCGCGAGGGCACTGTGGACATGACCCACGGCAGCGGTGGTCGCGCCATGGCCCAGCTGATTGAAGAGCTGTTCGTGCAGCATCTGGACAACCCCCTGCTGCGTCAGGCCAACGATCAGGCGGCATTCGACGTGCCCGCCGGGCGGCTGGTGATGAGCACCGATGGCCACGTCATCTCGCCGCTGTTCTGCCCCGGTGGCGACATCGGCTCCCTGGCGGTGCACGGCACCCTCAACGATGTGGCCATGGCCGGCGCCCGGCCGCTGTATCTGGCAGCCGGGTTCATCTTGGAAGAAGGCTTTCCCCTCGCCGATCTGGCGCGCATCGTCGCCAGCATGGCCGCCGCCTGCAACAAGGCCGGGGTGCCGGTGGTCACCGGCGACACCAAGGTGGTGGAGCGCGGCAAGGGCGATGGGGTGTTCATCACCACCACCGGGGTTGGCATGGTGCCCGCCGGGGTCAACATCTCCGGCGATCGCGCCCGTCCCGGCGATGCCATTCTGGTCAGCGGCAGCCTGGGGGATCACGGCGTTGCCGTCATGGCCAGCCGTGAGAACCTGAGCTTCGACACCCGCATCGAGTCCGACTCCGCCGCCCTGCACGAACTGGTGGCGGCGATGGTGGCGGTGGCGCCGGGTATCCACTGTCTGCGCGATCCCACTCGCGGCGGCCTGGCAACCACCCTCAACGAGCTGGCGCAGCAGTCCGGCGTCGGCATGCAGCTGGAAGAGACGCAGATACCGATCAAACCGGCGGTAGCCGCCGCCTGCGAGCTGCTGGGGCTCGACCCGCTCTACATCGCCAACGAGGGCAAGCTGATCTGCATCTGCGCCGCCGAGGACGCCGAACCTCTGCTGGCAGCGATGCGCGGCCATCCGCTGGGGGTGGACGCAGCCCAGATAGGCCAGGTAATCGAAGACCCCCAAGGCTTTGTCCGCCTGCGCCCCGCCTTCGGCGGCCAGCGCGTGGTGGGCTGGCTAACCGGC
>JADGBD010000345.1 GCA_015231665.1 Gammaproteobacteria bacterium | reverse complement strand
GACTTGTAACTCTAACTTTCATCACTCTGCGTCCAAATTTTTCTGTCCCTGCTTCAGCCAACCCGAATTCCGTTGCACTTCATCCGGGCTACAACAAAAACTCTGCGCTCTCTGCGCTCCTCTGCGTGCTCTGCGTCCAAATTTTCCCGTCCTGGCCAAGGCACTAGCGCGCGGCGGTCTGGTAGTCGGCGCAGGCGCGCAGCTTGGCCAGGCTGAATACCGGCCATTCCTCGCCGTCCACCATCAGGCCCTGATCGACAAAGGCGGCGATGCTGGGCTCCACGGACACCAGCGGGGTCAGCTCGCTGCGCGGAAAGCGCTTGCGCCCGGCCACGCCCGCCACCAAAAGTCCGGTGGGCACACCGTCCTGATCCACCACGAGGATGCGCGAGTGACGATCTATGCCCAGGGGGGTGCCGCCCATCAGCTGCTGCAGGTCCATCAGCGGCAGCAGGTTGCCGCGAAAGTTGACCACCCCGCGCACCCAGCTTTTGGCCCCAGGCACCCGGGTGACCGGCGGGACCTGGTTGAGGATTTCGCTGATCTCGTCCATCGAGGCGAGCAGCTGCCGCCCGGCCACCTGAAACACGAAGCCTTCCCAGTAGAGGGAGCTGTCCTGCCAGCTGGGTAGGCCGCGGGCCTCGCGGCCGCTGCGATCCTGCAGCTGTGCCAGCAGCTGGAGCAGGGGGTTGTTGTCGGTAAGGGCCTGCATCGCCAATCAGCCCAGTATGTCCTTGATCTTGGTCAGTAGCTCGGCCTTGTTCACCGGCTTGACCATGTAGTCGCGGGCACCCTGGCGCTTGGCCCAGGTCTTGTCGGTCTCCTGATCCTTGGTGGTAACCATGATGATCGGGATCTTCTCCGTAGCCGCCTGCTTGGAGAGCTTGCGCGTGGCCTGAAAGCCGTTCATGTTGGGCATCACCACGTCCATCAGGATCAGGTCCGGCAGCAGGCTGGTGGCGGCCTCCACCCCGGCCTCGCCATCGGTTGCCGAGGAAACCTGATAGCCAGCTGCCTCCAAGGTGGTGCGCAGCACGTGCTGCTCGGTGGGGGAGTCGTCGATAATGAGGATGTGCGTCATCTGTGCTGGATTCCGCCCGGGTTCAGGCTGGGGTCTTGGGCATCAACTGCCGCACGGTGTCGATCAGCTCTTCCTTGGTAAAGGGTTTGGTCAGGTACTGCTCGGAGCCGACGATGCGGCCGCGAGCGCGGTCGAACAGGCCGTCCTTGCTCGAGAGCATGACCACCGGGGTCTTCTTGAACAGGGGGTTGTTCTTGATCAGCGAGCAGGTCTGGTAGCCGTCCAGGCGCGGCATCATGATGTCGACAAAGATCAGATCCGGGTTCTGCTCGACGATCTTGGCCAGGGCCTCGAAGCCGTCTTCGGCGGTAATCACCTCGCAACCGGTCTTTTTCAGCAGGGTTTCGGCCGTGCGTCTGATGGTCTTGCTGTCGTCTATGACCATGATCTTCAGGCCGGCAAACTCGGAATCGCCTTGTTCTGACTGTTCTGACACTGTCTTCTCCATTGGCTCTGGAAGTGGCGCCGACCCATGGGCGGCTTTTCCGCTCAATCTAGGCAATTATCCTGAGTTATTCAACAGAAAACTCGGATCGGCTTGCCTGAGCCTGCCAATCTGCCGACAATGCTGGGTCGATTTTATCTGGGAGAACCCAAGTGGCGAGGCGAAAACTGGGCGTGGTGATGGACCCCATCGGGTCGATCAAACCCACCAAGGACAGCACCCTGGCGATGCTGCACAAAACAACAACAGACCAGATTCTGGTCAACCGAGGGGGTAACCGATGAAGCTCTGGCCATCCAAGGGAAGGCGTGATGAAACCCAGGTCAACGGCCTGGTGGCAATGCTGGCGGTGCTGGTAGTGGCGTTGCTGGTGGCAGCCCTGGCCACCAACCGCTATCTGGCGACCATGGAAGCCTACGACGAACAGTACCTCAAGGAGGTCGGCCAGCAGGCCCTGCTTGCCCAGCGCATCGCCAAGGAAGCGATGACCGCCCTGCAGGGCAATGCCGCCGCCTTCAAGGCCCTGGCCAAATCCCGTGATCAGCTGCAAGGCTCGCTGCAACTGCTGCAGCAGGGCAGCGCCGAGCTGCCGCCCCCCTGGAACAGCTGAACAAAACCTGGCAAACCCTGGAGCAGTCGAGCAACAGCGTGCTGAGCAAGGAGGCCTCCCTGCTGGCGGTGTACGAATTCACCGGGGTCATCGAGAATGCCGCGCCCCAGGTACAGGCCCAGCTGGAGCAGGCGGTCAAGGTGCTGGTGGACAAGGCCGCCAACGAGCAGCAACTGGCCCACACCGCCCAGCAGCTGATGCTGATGGAGCGGATGCGCGCCAGCATCCAGCAAATCCTCCTCGGCGGTGAGCCCGCCAATGATGCCGCCGCCCGCTTTGCCCGCGATGCCCGCCAGTTCGATCAGACCCTCAAGGGCCTGCTCCAGGGCGATGCCCAGCGCAAGATCCAGCGGGTCTACGAGGCCGATGCCGAGGCCCTGCTCAGCCGGGTGGACAAGGCCTTTGAGCCGATCCGCAGCAATGTCGACAACATCGCCAAGATCGCCCCGGCGCTGGTTCAGGGCATGGGCGGTATCCGCCAGATCGGCCAGTCGGCAGATGCCCTGAGCGATGCCGCCGGCCGCCTGATCGGCGAGCTCGATCGCAAGCCCGGGCGGATGCAGAT
>JADGBD010000344.1 GCA_015231665.1 Gammaproteobacteria bacterium | reverse complement strand
CGCCATGCTCGATCTCGACGGCAAGCGGGTGCTCGACCGGATGGCGGAAAAGCTGCGCCACTACCCCAATTTTCGCGTCCTCATCAAGGGCCACACCGGCATCGGCGGCGATCCCCAGGCCAATCTCGCGCTCTCTGCCGAGCGCGCCGAGGCGGTCGCCCGTTACCTGATGATCACCTACGCCATAGACAGCCAGCGCATCCGTGCCCTCGGCTTCGGCGGCTCGCAGCCCCTGCCCCGCCTGCCGGGAGAAAGCGACCGCGCCTATGGCTACCGCCTGCCGCGGGTAGAAATCGGCCTGGTCGGCGAGGGCTACTGAGCTTGGCCGGCCTGCAGCGCAAGAAACCCAAACCCGCCCCGCAGGTGGTAGCCCCCGGCCAGCTGCTGGCCGATGACAGCGCTCAAGAACGGGCCCTGCAGCCGGACTTTTCCCCCCAGGCGGTATCCCGCGCCGTGCTCCGCGCCAGCGCACAGAACCCGCTGGTGCTCTACCCCCTGACCCTGGGCCTGCTGGGCGGCCTGGCCGCGGCCCTGCTCAGCCCTTCGGTGATCTTTCTCGCCGCCGCCGGTCTCGGTGCCAGCCTGGGCCTGGGCAGCTGGCTGGCCGACCTGACCCTGCGCCGCCACAAGCACGCCGGCCGCTATCTGCAACAGATGCATCAACTGCTGCAAACCCGCGTGCGCCACTCGATCAAGCAACTCCAGGCCGATCTCGAACACCAGGGCTCGGAGCGCGGCCTCAGCCAGCTGCGCCGGCTGGAGGACAAGTTCGCCGCCTTTCAGGCCCTGCTGCAACGCAAGCTCGACCCCGCCGAACTCACCTACAGCCGCTACCTGGGGATGACCGAGCAGGTCTTTCTCGCCGGTCTGGACAACCTCGGCCGGGTGGTCAGCATCCTCCAGGGGGTGCGCGTGATCGACGAGGCCGACATCCGCCAGCGTCTGCTCCAGCTCGACCAGCAGCAACCGCGCTCCGCTGCCCACGAAGGCGAGTACCAGGCCCTCAGCGAGCGCCTGCACCTGCGTCAAAGCCAGCTGGAGAAGATCGACAACCTGCTGATGCAGAATGAAACCGCCATGACCCGGATGGACCAGATCATGGCCGCCATCGCTGAAATGGACAGTACTCAGCCCCGTGCTACCATGGACATGGAATCGGCGATGCAGGAACTGCAACGCCTGGCGGAACGCGCCCACAGCTACAGCAACTGAGCCGGAGAACCTGACCCATGGCCGAAGAACAAGCATCCCAACTGGTATTTGCCGACAAGGAAGAACTCAAGAAGGAACTCAAACTCACTGACCCCACCCTGCTGCAACCGGCGCGGATCGCCGATGCCAAGCTGGAAGAACAGGCCGATGATGTGGTCGCCCGGGTGATCAAGATCGACCTCAACGACAGCCAGCAACAGCAGAGCGCCAAGGCTGCCGTCGAGGCCATGGGCATGGACCTGCAGCGGGAGGCGGCGCGGCGCAGCGCCATGCTCAAGCAGCCCCTGACCAAGCTGATGCAAGACAGCGAGGAAGGTGGCCAGGTCGCCAACTCGCTGATCGACCTCAAGACCGAGGTGGAAGAACTTGACCCGGGCCGCCTGGACCTGGATGCCGGCTGGTTTACCCGCCTGCTCGGCTACATCCCCGGCGTCGGCACCCCGATCAAGCGCTACTTCTCCCGCTACGAGAGCGCCTCCACCAGCATCGACGCCATCATCAAGTCGCTCGAAGCCGGGCGCGAGCAACTCAAGCGCGACAACATCACCCTGGCGGACGACCAGACCGCCATGCGCGCCCTCACCCATAAGCTGGAAAAGGCCATCGCCCTCGGCCAGCTGATCGATGCCCGCCTGCAGGATGCCATGGACAACCAGATCCTGCAGGACGACCCGCGGCACAAATTCATCGCCGAGGAACTCCTCTTCCCCCTGCGCCAGCGCATCCAGGACCTCCAGCAACAACTCCTGGTCAACCAGCAAGGCTATCTCACCATCGAGATGGTTATTCGCAACAACAAGGAGCTCATCCGCGGCGTCAACCGGGCGCTCAACACCACTGTCAGCGCCCTTCAAGTGGCCGTCACCCTGGCCCTGGCGCTGGCCAACCAGCGCATCGTGCTGGAGAAGGTGCAGGCGATCAACAAGACCACGGAAAACCTCATCGCCGGCACTGCCAGCCGCCTGCGCACCCAGGGCGCGGAGATCCAGAAGCAGGCCTCCAGCACCCAACTGGACATAGATGTGCTGCGCAAGGCCTTCGCCGACATCCACGGCGCCCTCGACGACCTGACCAAATACCGTCAGGAGGCCCTGCCCAAGATGGCCGCCAACATCCTCGAAATGGGAAAACTGGCCGATGAAAGCGAGCAGCACATCCGCCAGGTGGAACACGCCGACAAGGCCAAGGCCGATTTTCCGCTGGAGATTGTGGATTAGCCTGACCCGGCGAAGCCGAAGAGGACGCAGAGCACGCAAAGGAGCGCGGAGAGCGCAGATTTGTTAAAGCTTTCCTGTTTACCCACAAGGTTCGGCTATACCTGTGGGTCTGAAAGCCTGCCCAGTGGCCTTAAGTTAACCGTTCGCTGAGCGAAGCCGAAGCGAACGGCTGCTGGCTTCGGCTCCGCTCAGCCAGCGTTGTTTTGTGAATTTGCTGCCATTGCAACCAGGCCTATCCCAGCTGGCTAATTTGATGGGTAATCAGGAAACCTCTTAAA
>JADGBD010000343.1 GCA_015231665.1 Gammaproteobacteria bacterium | reverse complement strand
ACCAGGGGCTGGATGGCGAGAAAGCCGGCACCACCCTTGATGGTGTGGAAGCCGCGAAACACGGCATTGAGCATGTCGTAGTCGTCGGGATGCTGCTCGAGATCGACCAACTGCTCATTGAGCTGTTCAAGGATCTCGCCCGCCTCGACCAGAAAGTCCTGCAAGATTTCGTCGTCAGTATCCAGACTCATGTTTTATACCCGGTTGTACCCTGTGATCATCCATGGACTGCATCGGCCGACTGGCTAAAAAGTAAAGTTTTTCTTGAACTTTGAGCTTAATCATCTACCCCAGTCTGGGTTCTGGATCGGGCCGGAACCGGGCTTGACCCGGCCGCCTCGGCGCAGGTCAGGGGCTTGAGAGACGGCTTGGCTACTTCTGGATGCGTTCGAAGATCTTTTCGATCTTTTCCTTCAGGGTGATGGCGGTAAAGGGCTTGACCACGTAGCCGTTGACCCCGGCCTGGGCGGCTTCGATGATCTGCTCGCGCTTGGACTCGGCGGTGACCATGAGCACCGGCAGGGTCTTGAGTTTGGGGTTGGCGCGCACCGCCCGGAGCAGGTCGATGCCGGTCATGCCGGGCATGTTCCAGTCGCTGACGAGGAAATCAAAGTTCCCCGTCTTCAGCAGGGGCAGGGCGGTGGTGCCGTCATCTGCCTCATGGATGTTGCTGAATCCCAGATCGCGCAACAGGTTCTTGATGATTCGACGCATGGTGGAGAAGTCATCTACCACCAGAATCTTCATGTTCTTATCCAACGCCAACCTCCGAATTAATATGTGGCCCGCGCATAATGCGCGCTGCCGCTATCACTCAACCAATCCGCCAGCTTTGCCCGCAGTCGCGAGGTAGCCTGGCTGTGGATCTGACAGACGCGTGATTCCGTCACTCCCAGCACCTCACCGATCTCGCGCAGGTTCAGCTCATCATCATAATAGAGCGAAACCACCAGCCGCTCGCGCTCCGGCAGATTGGCGATGGCCTCCACCAGGGCCCGCTTGAAGCCCTCCCGTTCGAGCCCGTCGATGGGGCCGCTGCCGCCTTCGGTGAGACTCTTGGGGGCGGTGATGCCGAGGTCTTCCATTTCATCGATGCTCAGTACCCGCGAGCCGACGCTGTCCTGGAGGATCTGATGATACTCATCCAGGCTGATGTCCAGCTCAGCGGCGATTTCGCTGTCCTTGGCGTCACGGCCCTTGGCATTCTCCACTTTGCGGATCGCCTCCGCTACCTCGCGGGACTTGCGGTGTACCGAGCGCGGGGTCCAGTCGCTGCGCCGAATCTCGTCGAGCATGGCGCCGCGGATGCGGATGCCGGCGTAGGTCTCGAAACTGGCGCCCTGGTCGGCATCGTAGTTGCGGAAGGCTTCGAGCAGGCCGAGCATACCCACTTGCACCAGATCCTCCAACAGCACGTTGGGCGGCAGTCGGCTCAGCAGATGGTAGGCAATGCGCTTGACCAGCGGGGCATGCTGCAACAGCTGCGCCTCCGAGGCGCGGGCGGATGCGCTATCCCGGTATGCATTGAGGCCGTTCATCTCAACCCATCTCCTGTCCGGTAAACTGAATCAGACGTTCTACAAAGAACTGCAGCTGGCCGTTGGCGCCGTTGGGCAGGGGCCAGCCATCCACCTTGCGCGCCAGGGCCTTGAAGGCCTGGGCGGCGCGGCTGCGCGGCGCGGCATTGACCACCGGCTTTTGCATCTTCACCGCTTTGCGCAGGGCGTCATCGTAAGGAATACTGCCGGCATGTACCAGCATCACATCGAGGTAGCGCTCGGTCACCCGGAATAATTTGCTGAACAGCTCCTGACCCTCCTGCGGGCCGCGGGTCATGTTGGTGAGGATGCGGAATCGCTCCACGCCGTAATCCCGGTTGAGCAGCTTCATCAGGGCGTAGGCATCGGTGATCGAGGCGGGCTCGTCGCAGACCACCACCAGAATCTCCTGGGCCGCGCGGCTGAAGCTTATCACTGTATCGGAGATGCCTGCAGCGGTGTCGACAATCAGGGTATCCAGGGCGCCGCCGATTTCGCTGAAGGCGTTGATGAGGCCGGCGTGCTCTGTAGCCGACCGCTCGGCCATCGCCTGGATGCCGGAAGCACCTGGCACCACACGCAGGCCAGAGGGGCCTTCGATGATGACTTCTTCGAGGTCGCGCTCGCCACGCAGGACGTGGGAGAGGTCGTATTTGGGGTGCAGCCCGAGCACCACGTCGATGTTGGCCAGACCCAAATCGGCGTCGAGCAAGAGCACGCGGCGACCCAGTTCCGACAGGGCGACACCCAGGTTGACGGCGACGTTGGTCTTGCCAACCCCACCCTTGCCGCCGGTGACGGCCAGTACCCGGACTGGTTGTGGATTCATCATGCGGCGTAATCCTTCAGCTTGATCTATCGGCTTATTATAGGTGGCTTCAGGCGCGAGCATCGGCGTTTACTCCTCCCAGGGAGAGCGCCACGTATTGCTCACTCTGACCTATGGCGTATTGTTGACTCATGTTCACCGCCCGGTTCACCAGGGCCTGGGTCCGCGGCAGGTGGATATCTTCCGGCACCTTCTGGCCGTCGGTGATGAAGGCCAGCGGCATGCCCTGACGAATCAGCGCGGAGAAGGCGCCGCCGAGGGAAGCGACCTCGTCCACCTTGGTGATGATACAGCCCTCGTGCTTGACCGACTTGAATGCCAGGATCGCCTGCTCCAGCGCCGCCTGC
>JADGBD010000342.1 GCA_015231665.1 Gammaproteobacteria bacterium | reverse complement strand
GGCCGGGCCATAGAGGTAATTCGCCTGCAGCCGCGCCTGGGCGGGCTGATCCGGGGTCATCTGGCCTGCCAGCTCGACTTTGGCCTCGATCCGCGGTGGTGCTATGGCCTCCACCAGAAAGCTGGTTTCCCCCAGCGGCGGGGCCTGGGCATCGGCCTGCAGCAGCACCCGCCATTTGCCGGTGCGGGCATTGGCCGGCAGTTCCAGGCTGGCGTGGTAGGCCGCTTGTGCCGAGGGCTCGAGCACCCGCTCCAGCAGAGGCTCGCCCTGGGGATTGAGCAGGCGCAGGGTCAGCGGCAGGGGGGCGACCTGGCGACCGCTGGCATCTCGCAGCAGGCCAACGGCATTGACCTGGGCACCGGGGCGGTAGATGCCCTGCTCGGTATAAACGAAGGCATCCAGCGGGCCGGGGAAGGCGCGCCCGTCCACCCCGCGATCGCTCAGATCGATCAGGGCCTTGTTCAGGTCGAGCAGGCTGAAGCCATGGCCCGCCGCCAGCGCAACCACCTGCTGCGCCTGCTCGCCGGCCTTGCCCTGGAGCAGGCCGGGGTCAAACCGCGCCAGGCCCTGGGCATCGCTGGTCTGCTCGGCGAGGATGCGGTTGTTGCGCGCCTTCAGGCTCAGCTTTACCCCGGCCAGGGGCTTACCGCTGGCAAGGCTGCGCGCCTGCAAGGTGAGCCCGCCCTGGCCGAGATAGCTGGTCAGGCCGATGTCGCTGACCACCAGCCACTGGCTGGCGTAGGCCGCTTCGTCTTCCCAGTAGTCCTGCTGCAGCAGTTCCGGGTCCAGCGCTTGGAGCAGGTAAAGACCGGGCTGTTGCAGCAGCTGTTGCGGCAGCTGCAGGCTGCTGTCGCTGATTCGGTTGGGCTGATGCTGCAGGGTCTGCTCCCCCTGCCAGATCTGCGCGCCGATCTGATCCTCCAGCTGGGCCAGGCCCTGCCGATCCAGCCGGCGGCGAAATTGCTCCTGGACAAAGGGGCTGAGCAGGTTGCGCTCGTGGATGCGGTAGAGCTGCAGCTGCACCTTGGCGAGATTGACGCTGCTCAGGGGCAGCAGGCCGCCGTTGGCCTGGGGCAGCACATAGGCGCTGGCCTTGAACCAGAGCTTCGGCTGCCGCTGCACCGGCTCCAGCTGGGTCTGCTGGTCCTTCTCAAGCCGCAGCGCCGCATAGGGCAGGCCCTGCAGCAGGCTGATTTTGTAGGCCGTACCGAAGGCCGCTCCCGAGGCGCAGAGGCGGCCATCGCGCAGCAGCAAATCGCCGGCGATCTCCGGCTCAAAGCGCACATAGTCGCGGTAATTGGTGTCGCCCACCCCTTCGCTGTTGAGCCATTGGTTGAAGCGGAGGCAGAGACTCAGGCCGCTGGCCTGCTCCTCGGCCTGGACATCGGTAAGCAGCAGCGCCGGCTGCTCGCCCTGGATGCGCTGCAGGCGCGCCCGAATCTCCGGGTTCTCCTGGGCCAGCAGAATCAGCCGGTAATAGGCGCTGGCGAGGCTTTTCCAGTCGTTCTGCCAATCATGCCGGCGCTCCAGCGCCGCTCCCAGCTGATCCCACAGCTCCAGCCGGGCGGCCTGATTCGGCGCCTGCTCCAGAGCAAGGAAGAAGGCCTGCGAGGCCTCGGCGAAGCGGTTGGCGCAGACCGCGCTGCGCCCCAGCGCGCTCCAGGCGGCAGAGTCGCGGCGCTGGCCCAGCTGCAGCGCCTTCTTGCGCAGGGCAAAGGCGGCGGCGCATTCCTGGGCCTGGTCGAACTCATCGGCCCAGCGCAGCAGTTGTGCCCGCTCGGTGGCGGCTGTCGCTGCGGGGGATGGGGTTGGTGGCTGACTAAGGGTCTGGGCAAAGGCCTCGGCCTGGCGCTGCAGATCATCCTGGGTGAAGCTTGCCGCCTGCAGCGCCGGAGCGGCGCAGATGAGGAGTAAAAACCAAGCCAAAGCGCGAGACATGGGCCACCTCTTGGGCTGAAATAAGGACGCATTTAGGACGCAGAGAACGCAAAGGAGCGCGGAGAACGCTGAGTTGAATGAGTTTTGTACCCCAAAGGCAACAACTCATGCCCTGTAGCCCGGATGCAGCGAAGCGAAATCCGGGGTGGCGTGGCGATTATGTCAGCCTAACCCCGGATTCCGTTGCACTTCATCCGGGCTACAAGCTGCCCAGAAAAACACAACCTCTGCGCACTCTGCGCTCCTTTGCGGCCTCTGCGTCCTACTCCAAATCCACCTAAAGCCCAGCTTTCTTGCGGAAGCTGGCGATCAGTTCGCGGATGCGGCCCACGGTGAAGGGTTTGACGATGAAACCGGCGGCGCCGGCGGCTATGACTTCCCTGACCACGTTGCCATCGGTCTCGCCGCTGATCATGACGACATAGAGGTCCGGATTGGCCTCGCGCAGCTTTTTCAGCACATCCACGCCGTTGAGGGCGCCGGGCATGGAGATGTCCAACAGGATCATGTCCGGCAGGGTGTAGATCGCCTTGAGGTGGCGGTAGGCATCCAGCAAGGCCTCGCCATCGCCCTTGGCGGCGAGGACCTTGCAGCCGTTCTTGTTGAGCAGGCTCTGCAGCAGAAAGCGGGTGCTGGAATCGTCATCGGCAAGGATGACATTGATCAGCTTGCCATCATGTTCGTCATCAAACATCGTCAATCCTGCAAATTACGAACCTGGCGGCTGGACAGGTGGGACAAAAAGAGGCCGTCAATATACCCGCAGAAGCGGGCCTGGAACAAGGACAAAGCGTAAAGC
>JADGBD010000341.1 GCA_015231665.1 Gammaproteobacteria bacterium | reverse complement strand
GGCAATGCCCAGGGCCACGGCAATCAGGGGGCCGAGAATCAGCGAAGCGATGAAAGCCATGCCGATGCTGGCGCCGATCATGCCCATCACCCGGGTGCGGCTGCTTTCCCGGGTCAGGTCTGCGGCCAGGGCCATGATCGCGGCGGCGATGGCGCCGGCGCCCTGGAGGAAGCGGCCGATGATGACCCCCTCAATGCTGGTGGAGAGTGCCGCCACCGCACTGCCCAAGGCAAACAGCAGCAGCCCGCCGACGATCACCGGCTTGCGGCCGATGCGATCGGACAGCACGCCAAAGGGAATCTGCAGCAGCGCCTGGGTCAGGCCATAGGCGCCAATGGCCAGGCCGATGAGCACCGGCGTGGCCCCATGCAGCTGATCGGCAAACAGGGCGAACACCGGCAGAATCAGAAACAGGCCCATCATGCGCAGGGCAAAGACCCCGGCCAGGCCCAGGGCAGCGCGTTTTTCCAGCGGAGTGAGATTCTCGACCGACATGGTTTCTTCGTAACCTAAAAGGCGGCCATATTAGGTCGCTGGGCGAAATAAATCACCCCAAGAATGCACGGCTGCCATTTCGTCCGCCGGCCGCTGTTGGGCTCGACTGGGCTGGGCTGGATGGAATTGGCTTGCGAGAACGGGGATTTGATAGCGGGATTGCGAAAGCTGGCTTGGGCTTGGCCCAAGCGCTGAATCGGTTTGGCTGGCGTTGACTGGCTTGGCTCAGCGTCCGCGCTTGCCGCCGCGGCCCTTGGGTCCGCGGTCGAGATCGACGCGAATGCGGCTGCCGTCCAGTTCGCTGTTGTCCAGCGCTTCGATGGCGGCGCGGGCGTGGTGGCCTTCCATCTGGATGGTGGCAAAGCCCTTGCAATCGCCGGAAAACAGATCCTTGGCCATTTTCAATGAGCGCACGTCACCGTAGGTGGTGAACAGATTGGTGAGACTGGATTCGGTGGTGGAGCGGGGTAGCCCGCGAACGGAAAGGGTAATCACGCAAGACCTGCCTTTGCAAAGATGAGCCGGGAAACCCGCGCCTGGGCAGGTTTGGAGCCTGGGCAGGGTTAGAGAGGTAGAGCAACCGGAGCAGAGTGCCCACTCCGGTTGTTGGAGAGGAAGGCGTTACAGCGGGGTGACTTGATCAGCCTGGGGGCCTTTCTTTCCATCGATCTCGATGAATTCTACCTGCTGACCCTCGTCGAGGGAGCGGTGACCCTCACCGACGATGCTGCGAAAATGTACGAACAGGTCCTTCCCGGTTTCGCGGGAAATAAAACCATAACCTTTGGCATTGTCGAACCACTTAACGGTTCCAGTTTGTCTTTCAGACATTAAAAAATTACCTCAGTAAAAAAGATGAAACCGGGCATCAAACCCTTCCTTTGGTTCAATCACCCTCAACCGCAGCAGCATCGACTGATGGGGTCGCACACGGCCTGGGGCCGCCCCGAGGCATCATGCCCCAGTAAATCGGATTGCCACAGGGACAACCAGACCACAGGAAGACCCTGAGCCTGTGCAGCTAGATTCGGTGAATTCGAACGAAAACAGAGAATGTAGTAAGTTTGACGCAGGGCTTTATCTTGCAGTTCAAGCAGAGTAACTCAATGTAGTGAGAAAGACCAAGCACTATTTTGCGCAAAGCCTTATTTCACCGGCTTGGCTCGATACCCCAGGGGCCGCGGCTGTGAGAAGATGGGGCTTGCCTCTGTGGAGACTTAGAAACAGGCGCCATGGCCAAGGTTCAATTTTGTCCGATTGAAGATCACACCCGGGTAGAGCTGCATCTGCAGCGCGGGGATGAGGAAGATCAGCTCAGTGCAGAACAGCTCGAAGAGCAGTTTCTGTCCAGTCCCTATGCCCGCTATCTGCCGCTGGAAAACGCCTTCAAGATGGCCGCGGACCATTTCCAGCAACTCCTGCCCGGTGAAGACATGCCACCGATGCAGGTGGCCCGCAGTACCGATGCCCAGCTGCGTATCATCATCTCCCGCGACAAGCTCAGCGCCCAGGCGGAAATCACCCAGGGTTACGGCGGCAAGGCGATCAAGAGCATGGAGCTGGTGGTCGCAGCGCGCAAGGCGGGCATCAGCGAGGGCCTCGACGTCAAGGCGATTGGCCAGCTCATCGCCGCTGCCCACGAGCTGACGCCGGGGGCGGTGCTCACGGCGATAATTGCCCGTGGTCTGGTGCCGGTGGAAGGCAAGGATGTGGTCTTCGAGCAGCTGGTCCTCAGCCTGGAGGACCGGGTGATGCGGCCGGTGGAAAAGGAGGACGGCTACGTCGACGTCAAGGATTACGGCAAATACGCCAGCGTGCGTGCCGGCCAGCCGATGATGCGCCGACATCCCCCGGTGGCCGGCGAGCCGGGCATCTCCGTGCTGGGGCGGCCGATCCCCTGCCGGCCGGTGAAAAACGCCGCCCTGATTGTCGGCGAGGGGGCGCAGATCGCCCCGGACGATGCCGATCTGCTGTTGGCAGAGCGCGATGGCGTGCCGCGACGGCTCAAGCAAAAGCTGTCCAAGGGTATGGCGGTGGACGAGATGCTCAATCTCAAGAACGTTGATCTGGCCAGCGGTAACATCGATTTTGACGGTACCGTGATCGTCGATAAGGATGTGGCCGAGGACATGCGCGTCATCGCCACCGGCGACATCTGCATCGGCGGCTTGGTGGAATCTTCCCATCTGCAGGCCGGCGGTAGCGTCTTTATCGGCAAGGGCATCATCGGTCGGCAGATTCAGGAGACC
>JADGBD010000340.1 GCA_015231665.1 Gammaproteobacteria bacterium | reverse complement strand
TTCTGCCTGCTACGAGGCCATGGTGTTGATGGCCCAGCCCTTTTCCTACCGCTACCCGCTGATCGACGGCCAGGGCAACTGGGGCTCGCAGGACGATCCCAAATCCTTTGCCGCCATGCGCTACACCGAGGCCAAGTTGACCCCCTACGCCCAGGTGCTGCTGCAGGAGCTGGGCCAGGGTACGGTGGAGTGGCAGCCCAACTTCGATGGCTCGCTCAAGGAGCCGGTGGTGCTGCCGGCGCGACTGCCCAATGTGCTGCTCAATGGTGCTACCGGTATCGCCGTCGGCATGGCCACCGACATCCCGCCGCACAACCTGCGTGAGGTGGTCGGGGCAGCGGTGCATCTGCTGGATCACCCGGATGCCGATCTGGAGGCCCTGCTGGAATACGTTCCCGGCCCTGATTACCCCTGCGATGCCGAGATCATTACCCCGGCGGATGAGCTGCGCCGTCTCTATCAGACCGGCCTGGGCTCGGTGCGCATGCGCGCCCGCTTCATCAAGGAGCAGGGCGAGATCGTTATCACCGCGCTGCCCCATCAGGTCTCGGGGGCGCGGGTGCTGGAGCAGATCGCCGCGCAGATGCAGGCGAAGAAGCTGCCCCTGGTGGAGGATCTGCGCGACGAGTCCGACCACGAAAACCCGATCCGGCTGGTCATAGTGCCGCGCTCCAACCGGGTGGATCTGGAGCGGGTGATGTCGCACCTGTTCGCCACCACCGACCTGGAAAAGAGCTTCCGCGCCAACCTCAACCTGATCGGCCTGGACGGCCGTCCGGCGGTGAAAAACCTGCGCGAGATCCTGGTGGAGTGGCTCAGCTTCCGCACCGAGACCGTGCGTCGGCGCTTGCAATACCGCCTGGACAAGGTGCTCGAACGCCTGCACCTGTTGGACGGCCTGCTGATTGCCTATCTCAACATCGACGAGGTGATCCGCATCATCCGCAGCGAGGACGAACCCAAGCCGGTGCTCATGGCCCGATTCGGCCTCAGTGATCTGCAGGCGGACTACGTGCTCGACACCAAGCTGCGTCAGCTGGCACGGCTGGAGGAAATGAAAATCCGCGCCGAGCAGGAGGCGCTGGAAAAGGAGCGCGCCGAGCTGGAGCAAACCCTGGGCTCGCCGGCGCGGCTGAAAAAGCTGATCAAGCAAGAACTGCAGGCGGATGCGCAGAAATACGGCGACGAGCGCCGCTCGCCCCTGGTCCAGCGTGCCGCTGCCGAGGCCCTCGGCGAGGAAGACATCAACCCCAGCGAGCCGGTCACCGTGGTGCTCTCGAAAATGGGCTGGGTGCGCTCGGGCAAGGGCCATGATCTGGACTCCGGCAGCCTCACCTACAAGTCCGGCGATGCCTTTCTTCAGGCAGCCCGGCTGCGCAGCAACCAGCAGGTGGTGTTTCTCGACAGCACCGGCCGCAGCTACAGCCTGCCGGCCCACGGCCTGCCCTCGGCGCGGGGTCACGGCGAACCGCTCACCGGCAAGCTGACGCCACCACCGGGCGGTCGCTTTGTCGCCGTGCTCGGCGGCGAGCCGGACGACTGGTACCTGATCGCCTCGGATCACGGCTACGGTTTCCTCATCCAGCTCAAGGACCTCTACGCCAAGAACAAGGCCGGCAAGGCCCTGCTCAGCCTGCCCGAGGGCGCCCAGCCGCTGGCGCCGCTGCGGATACGCGACCCCGAGCAGGACCTGCTGGTCACCGCCACCAGCGAGGGCCATCTGCTCATGTTCCCGGTGCAGGAGCTGCCGGCCCTCAACAAGGGCAAGGGCAACAAGATCATCGGCATCCCTGGAGCCCGCCTCAAAGCCGGCGAGGAAAGGGTCTGCGCCCTGGTCAGCCTGGGGCCAGGTGAAGACCTCAAGGTCCTCTCAGGCAAGCGCTACATGACCCTCAAGCTGACCGATCTGGAAAACTACCGCGGCGAACGCGGCCGCCGCGGCCACAAGCTGCCGCGAGGTCTGCAGCGGGTGGATGGGTTGGAAACCGCGAATTAGGCTGGTGGGTGGGTTGACCTTTCTGTCCTGATGCTGAATCCCGAAATAAAGGCCGATTGATCTGGCAGACATATGTGCATACACTTGAGCTATGCAAATCGAGTTCGATCCCGTTAAAGCAGAGGCTAACCCGATCAACCATGAGGGCGTCACCTTTGAGGAGGCAAAGCCGGTTCTGCTCGATCCTTATGCGCTGACAAGAGAAGATAGTGACGCAGAAGGTGAGCAGCGGTTTGTGACGCTGGGAATGGGTGGCAAGGGACGGATTTTGCTGGTGGTCTGGACCCTACGGGATGACCGTATCCGTATTATTTCGGCCTGGAAGGCCAACCAAATACAACGGAGGCACTATGAGCAACAATTCTGATCCTTTGTTCGACCGCTACGCCAATATGGATTTCAGTGAGGCCAAGCCCGTTTCCGCCATCCCTGCGCTTGCCGGATTACAGGCCGAGCATGGCGGAAAGTCGCGTGTGACCATGCGTATGGATAACGATGTGCTTGCTGTTTTCAAGGCACGCGCAGAATTGACCGGCGGCAGCTACCAAACCCTGATCAATCAGGCATTGCGGGATGCTGTACAGGGCATGACATTGGCCGAAGTCGTACGCCAGACGATTCGACAGGAATTGCACGCCGACTGAACTAGCAAAAAACTATCGCTGTTAGTTGCTAGCTTCTGCCTTCATTCTCAGCCCGACGAGCTATTCCCACTCAATGGTACCCGGCGGTTTGCCGGTGATGTCGTAGACCACCCTAGAGACATCGGGGA
>JADGBD010000339.1:1182-2776 GCA_015231665.1 Gammaproteobacteria bacterium | reverse complement strand
TTTGATGCCCGCCAGCTGGGCGAGCTCATCGGTCAAATCGAGCCACTGCTTGCCAGCGACACCGACACCAGGCGTCAGGCCCGCCTGGAGCTGATGCAGCAGCGCCTGAGCACCCTGGAGAGCACCAGCCTTAATTGAGGCGCCTCAGTTGAGGTTGAGGCCGCGCTGGCCCGGCTGCCAATGGCTCAGGTCCAGCCTGATATGCCCCAGGCCGAGGTTGCGCAGCCATTTGGCGGCGCTGTCCAGGGAGCTCCAGGTCTTGGCCGTGCCCTTGGTGGTGAGGACGACAAAGCTGTCGTTGGGGGTGTCGATGCGGACGTGAAACTGGGCACCATTGGCATTCAGATGCACCCGCTTGACGGCGCCAGCGGCGATCAGGGCTTTGAGGGTTTTTTCATCCACTGGGGTTCTCCTAAAAATTTCAGGACGCAGAGCTCGCAGCGTTTGTTCGGCCTTTTGCTGGAAAGAG
The DNA here is from genome assembly GCA_015231665.1 of Gammaproteobacteria bacterium. Lineage (GTDB taxonomy): Bacteria > Pseudomonadota > Gammaproteobacteria > Chromatiales > Chromatiaceae > Magnetovirga. Next base: position 2,307 of record JADGBD010000339.1, on the reverse strand, counting down.
TCCGCAAATGAACGCGAATGGACGCGAATTTTGACTTTCTCTGCTGTTAAGCGCTCTCAGCATCCGCAATTTAACCAACATCATTCACGCGCAAACTCAATCATCACTCTGCGTGCTCTGCGCTGCTTTGCGTCCTCTGCGTCCTGATCAGCTTTGCCGGGTTAGCCGCGCAGGACCCGGCCGCTGCGGCCATCGCGGATTGGCGTAGGCCGCGCCAGCCCCCCTAGGGGGGCGCTGAACAGATAATCGATGCGCTGACCAAACTGCAGGCGCACCTGGCTGGGGCTGCGCGCCGGTGGCAGGGCGCTGATGTTGGCGCTGGTGGAGATCAGCGGCCCGCCAAAGCCGCGGCACAGTTCGGCCACCAGGGGATGGGCGCTGACCCTGACCGCCAGGGACGCATGCTCGCCGCGCACCCAGCGCGGCACCCAGCTCTGCGCCGGCAGCAACCAGGTATGTGGCCCGGGCCAGCTGGCCAGGATCGGCGCCATCTGGCTATCTGATAGGGGCTCGATCCAGTCCAGCAGGGGCGCGAAGCGGTCGCACACCAGAATCAGGCCCTTGTGCTCCGGGCGTTGTTTCAGCGTCAACAGGCGAGCTACGGCCTGGTCGTCGAGTGGATCACAGCCCAGACCATACACCGCTTCGGTGGGGTAGGCGATGATCCCGCCGGCGCGCAGGACATGCAGGGCTTGGTGCAGACGGTAGGTCATTAGACAGTGCAATCCTCAACAAAATAGCGGGGATTTTAGGACGCAGAGATCGCCAAGGAGCGCAGAGCACGCAGAGAGTTAATTTTTGCTTCTCGCACTAACAGATTTATCTCTGCGATCTCCGCGCTTCTTTGCGCACTCTGCGTCCTGACCTGCCAACCCCCACTCATTCCTCGACCTTTTCGGCGAAGTCGCATTCCTTCTGCGGGCAGACCTTCTGGGTGCCGCTGCGTTTGGTGGTTTTCAGGGTCAGGATCGGCCAATGGCATTTGGGGCAGGGCTCCGCCAGGGGCTGGTCCCAGGTGGCGTAGTCGCACTTGGGGTAGGTGGAGCAGGAGAAGAAAATCTTGCCGCGCTTGGATTTGCGCTTGAGCAGGCTGCCCTTGTGGCACTGCGGGCAGTCGACGCCGGT
>JADGBD010000339.1:0-1134 GCA_015231665.1 Gammaproteobacteria bacterium | reverse complement strand
GAACTTGCCGTAGCGGCCCTGTTTGATCACCAGGTCCGAGTTGCACTCGGGGCACTTGCGGCCTTCGAGGGTTTCCGCCTCGGCCGGGGGCTCGCCACCCTCGGTTTCCAGATTGCGCGTGTAGGAGCAGGTCGGGTAGTCGGTGCAGCCGACGAAGCGGCCGTGCTTGCCCAGGCGAATGGCCAGCGGCTTGCCGCATTCCGGGCAGGCCTCGTCCATCTGTTCCTGGGTGACATCGCTGCGCTTGACGTGCTCCTGAGTGTGCTCGATGCGCTCCTTGAAGGGCTGCCAGAACTGCTCCAGCAGGCGCACCCAGTCCTCTTCGCCGCGGGAGACGGCGTCGAGCTCATCCTCCAGCTTGGCGGTGAAGTCGTAATCCACGTACTGGGTGAAGTAGGCGGTGAGGAATTTGTTCACCACCCGACCGACATCCGTGGGCATGAAGCGCTTCTTGTCCAGCACCACGTATTCGCGGTCCTGCAGGGTGGAGATGATCGCGGCATAGGTGGAGGGGCGGCCGATGCCGTATTCCTCCAGGGTCTTCACCAGGCTGGCCTCGGTGAAGCGTGGCGGCGGCTCGGTGAAGTGCTGTTCCGGGCGGATGGCGCGTAGCTCGATCTGGTCGCCCTCCTGCATCGGCGGCAGCAGGCGCTCGTCGTCCTCAGCTTCGCCCTTCTTGGCGTCGTCCTTGCTTTCCTGATAGAGCTGGATGAAGCCGGGATCGATCAGAGTGGAGCCGCTGGCGCGGAAGATATTGCCGGGGCCGGCGCTCAGGTCGATGGTCACCACCGAGAGGGTGGCGTGGATCATCTGGCAGGCGAGGGTGCGCTTCCAGATCAGCTGGTAGAGCTTGAACTGGTCGGCATTCAGGTGCGCCTTGATCTGGTCCGGCATGTGGTAGCAGGAGGTGGGGCGAATCGCCTCGTGGGCCTCCTGGGCGTTCTTGGCCTTGGTTTTGTACTGGCGCGGGGCATCCGGCAGGTTGTGCTTGCCGTATTTCTCGGCGATGAACTGGCGCAGCTCGGCCACTGCCTCATCCGCCAGGTTGACCGAGTCGGTACGCATGTAGCTGATCAGGCCGACGGCACCGTTGCCGATGTCTATGCCCTCGTACAGCTGCTGAGCGGTGCGCAT
>JADGBD010000338.1:1090-2777 GCA_015231665.1 Gammaproteobacteria bacterium | reverse complement strand
GGCAGGATCCGCCACATGAACGGCAGGGTCGAGGCCGGCGCGCGCTTCTCCAAGCTGCCCCTGCACATTCGCAATGCCTATCGCGCCTACCACGCCGAATGGGAACCCCTGTCTCCGGAGGGCATAGAGCGCACGGTCTCGCGCCTGACCGATCTGCGCCGCATCCCCAACTTTTACATCCGCAACTTCGCCATCAACATCACCCGCAACGCCATCCGCATGCAATTCAACTGCGACGGCACCCACATCGTCAGCGTCGATGAGTTCGAGCGCTTTCTCGAAGAGAACATTCCCCTGGATTGAGCGAATGATTGAGGGTTTGATTGGGGGTAAATCGGCCCGTGCTTTGCTATCATCTGCCGCTTATCGGGCGTCGATGGCGCCTTTTTGCCAACACAAGAGGCATTGATGTCCGCTATCCACCACAGGCTCAAGCAAGGGTATTGGCTGCGCCAGCTGGCGCTGCTGCTGCGTCGTGGCGAGCCCATGGAGTCGGCCCTGGCGCGGCTGGTGCAGGTGGCCGAGGATGACAGACCCCAGCTCAAGGCCTTGCTCAGCCACTATCAGGGCACTGGCAGGCTGGCCGGGTTTGACTCCGAGACGCTCTGGCCGTTGCGCCTGCGCCAGTTGCTCGAGCGGGTGCACCCGCGCCAGGAGGCGATGACCCTGGCCCATTATGCCGAGCTGCACCAGGCCATCGAGGGCCCGGCGGAGGATTTTTTTGATCGGCTGCAGGCACTGGCGGCCTACTTTAGCGGCCTGGGGCTGTTTCTGCTGGTGCTGATCAACTTCATCCTCATCGGCGTGGTCGGCAGCCTGGGCGAGCTTTTCGCCAGCTTTGGTGCCGAGTTGAGTTTGCCGGCGCCGACCCAGTGGCTGCTGCAGCTGCATCCCCATGCCGCTGCCATCGGCTATGCCAGCGGCCTGATTGCGCTGTTGCTGCTGATAGGGCTGCTGCTATTGCGCCGGGGTCTGCGCCGGCGCCAAGGGGTTCCCTGGTTGCTGCGGCTGATGCCTTTCACTGGCGCTGCGCGTCATGCCTTTGCCGATGCCGAGGCGGTGCAGCTGACCCAGGTGCTGGTGCGCGCCGGGGTTCCCTATGAGAAGGCCCTGTTCATCGCCATTCAGCTGGTTGGCGGCAGTCGCGGCCTGCGCCAGCTCGAGCCCCTGCTGGGTCAGGCGGCGCAGCTGGGCGGGGTCGATGAGGAGCTGGGTCAGCAGGCGGCGCAGCTGGTGCAAGCCTTCGACCGCCAGGCCCGTCAGGCGCTGCAGCGGCTGATGCTCAGCGCCTATCTGCTGCTGGGTCTCGCTATCGGCTTTGTCGTGGTGGCGGCCTATCTGCCGATCTTTTCCCTGGGGGACCTGATATGAATCGCAATGGCTTTACCCTGATCGAGCTGATGGTGGTGGTGGCCATCATCAGCGTGCTCGCCTCGGTTTCCCTGCCCAGTTACCAGAACTACCTGACCCGCGCCCAGCTGGCCGAGGCCCTCAGTCTGGTAGCCGATCTCAAGCCCAAGGTGAAGGAGTGCTACGAGTTCGATGAGCGCTTTCCGGCGGATAACCAGGCCGCCGGGCTGCCGCCGGCGGACAAGCTGCTGGGCAACTACGTCAGCGGCATCGAGCTGCGCGATGGCGCTTTTCATGTTCGGCTCGGCAATCGCATCGCCCAGCCCCTGCAGGGCAA
>JADGBD010000338.1:524-1022 GCA_015231665.1 Gammaproteobacteria bacterium | reverse complement strand
AGGCGGTGGGGGAGAACCGTACCGATGTGCCGCCCACCTATCTTCCCGTCAACTGCCGCTGAGGCGGTGGTTTAACCATCCAATTAAAACCAGTCATTCAAACCAGAGGCCAGACATGAGCGAACAAGCGGTGAATAACAAACAGTTCGAGTTGCAGCGTATTTATCTGAAGGACCTGTCCTTCGAGACCCCCAACTCGCCGCAGATATTCCTCCAGGAGTGGAAGCCGAAGATCGACCTGCAGCTGGGCACCGAGGCCCATCGCCTGGATGAGGGGGTGTTCGAAGTGGTACTCAAGGTCACGGTGACCAACAGCGTCGCTGACAAGACCGCCTTTCTTGCCGAGGTGCAGCAGGCCGGCATTTTCATCCTGCGCGGCTTTAGCGACCCGGAGATGGCACAGATGCTCGGCAGCTACTGCCCCAATGTGCTCTTTCCTTACGCCCGCGAGGCCATCTCCGATCTGGTCACCAAGGGCAGCTTCCCCCAGTTCCTGCT
>JADGBD010000338.1:0-477 GCA_015231665.1 Gammaproteobacteria bacterium | reverse complement strand
GGCAGGGCGATGATGCGCAGGCTGCCGATGACATCCCGCCGACCACCCACTGAGCTGCCGTCTTGAGTCGCCTAAGCGCTCGTCCGATCGCGGTTCTGGGTGCCGGCTCCTGGGGCACTGCCCTGGCCATGCTGCTGGCGCGCAACGGTCATCAGGTACGCCTGTGGGATCACGATCCTGGACAGATCGAGCGCCTGCAGCAGCAGCGGGAGAATCAGCGCTTCCTTCCCGGCATCCCCCTGCCTGCCGGCATTGCTCCCGAGGCCGATCTGGCGCGAGCGCTGGCGGATGCCCAGCTGTTGCTGGTGGTGGTGCCCAGCCACGCCTTTGATGCCGTGCTGCAACGGGTGCAGCCGCACCTGCCGGGGCAAATCCCGCTGGTCTGGGCAACCAAGGGTCTGCAGCCGGGAGATGCCCGCCTGCTCAGCGAGGTGGCGGCTGAGCGACTGCCCGGCCACGATCTGGCGCTGATCTCCG
>JADGBD010000337.1:674-2778 GCA_015231665.1 Gammaproteobacteria bacterium | reverse complement strand
CCGGGGGCGGTGTGCACCGCGCCGGTGCCGGCCTCCAGGGTAACGTGCTCGCCAAGGATGATGGGCACTTCGCGGGCATAGAAGGGGTGTTGCAGCCTGAGCCCCTCGAAGCTGTCGCCACGGGCATAGGCCAGCACCCGGTAGTCGTCGATGCCCCAACGGCCCAGGGTGCTCTTCAACAATCCCTCGGCCAACAGCAGGCGCTCGTTGCCCGCTTGCACCAGGGCATATTCCAGCTCCGGGTTCAGCGCCACGGCTTGATTGGCGGGCAGGGTCCAGGGCGTGGTGGTCCAGATGACGACGCTGATCGGCCCCTCGCCATGGCCATCGGGCACGCTGTGGCAGCGCTCGAACAGGGCTGCCTCGTCCAGCAGCGGAAAGCGCACGTCGATGGTGAAGGATTCCTTGTCGGCGTACTCCACCTCGGCCTCGGCCAGGGCAGAGCCGCAGTCGGTGCACCAATGCACCGGCTTGAAGCCCTTCTGCACATGATCGTTGGCGACGATGCGGCCGAGGGCGCGGATGATGCCGGCCTCGGTGGCGTAGTCCATGGTCAGGTAGGGATGGTCCCAGTCGCCCTGCACGCCCAGGCGCTTGAAGTCCTCGCGCTGCTGGTTGACCTGCTTGCTGGCGTAGCCGCGGCAGGCCTGGCGGAACTCGGCGGCGCTGACCTTGCGGCCGGGCTTGCCGACCTTCTTTTCCACCTGCAATTCGATGGGCAGGCCGTGACAATCCCAGCCGGGCACATAGGGGGCGTCGAAGCCGTCCAGGCTGCGCGACTTGACGATGATGTCCTTGAGCACCTTGTTGACCGCATGGCCGATGTGGATCTCGCCGTTGGCGTAGGGCGGACCGTCGTGGAGAATGAATCGGGGACGGCCATTGCAGGCCTGGCGAATCTGCCGGTAGAGGTCCTTCTCCTGCCAGGCCTTGAGCATCTCCGGCTCGCGGCTGGCCAGGTTGGCCTTCATCGGGAAATCGGTCTGGGGCAGGTTGAGGGTGGCCTTGTAGTCAGTCACGGGTTTGCCTTGTGGATTGCGAAAGCTGGTGGATTAGGAAAGAGTCAGTGCCGCATTGTACGGTTTTTGCCAGGAGTGCGCAGGCTGGCGGTGCAGGGGGCTTGAGCGGGGCCGCCAGAGTGGGCACTGAATTTACGGGCAAGTGGCTTATCCGGATACTGGCGCCTGCATCCGGGCTCCGGCCTCTCAGGCCAGCCTTACCCAATCCGCCTGAATCAGGTTGCGCTCGGCGCGGCCAAAAACCAGGCCTAGCTCGAACAGGCCTTGGTTGGCCTTGCCGCGATACTTTTCGCTGTAACCCTTGGCCTGGATTTGCTCCAGCGCCGGATTCACTCCCTCCACCAGCTCCGCAGCGGAGTCCAGCAGCTTGATCTCCATCACATAGATCCAGCCTTCCAGCTCGATGCTCATATCGACCTGGCCCTGGTTGGTGATGTCCTCCGGGGTGACCTGGGCGTTTAGGCTCTCAAAAAAGGCAAACAGCACCGAGGCGTAGTAGCCCTCGAAATCTGCCATGTCGTTGTTGGTGAAGTTGCGCCAGGGGATGGCGGCGAACAGGCGCTTGAGGGTGGCGATGAGCTGGGGCAAATCACCACTGATGAGCTGGTCGTATAGCTGGTCCTGATAGCGGCTGCGCTGGTCCATCTCCACTTGCAAATAGCCATCGAGAAAATATTGATGCAGGGAAAGCTTGACCTCCTGGTTGGGGATGGTCAAACGAAACACCAGGCGCGAGCGCCGGGTCTGGGTGGATGCTATGGTCAAATAGCCAGACTGGAATAGAAGTGTAACTGGATTGATGCGCTCGATATCGAAGGAGTCCAGAATTTCCTCACCTACCTCGATGCTCTCCAGCTCGGGCAGAAAATAGCGCCGCTGACGGAAGAGCTTGACCAAAAATGCCGGGCTGCCGGTCTCGAACCAATAATTGCGGTACATCCGATCCTTGCTGATGAACAGCAGGATGTCGAAGGGGTTATAGACCGGCTCTCCGAGAAAGCGGCAGCCGTTGTACCAGCGGCGCAACTTGGCCCAATCGACCCCGGCCAGGTGGTCGGCAAAGGCGGTCTCCAGGTCCTGCTGGG
>JADGBD010000337.1:0-651 GCA_015231665.1 Gammaproteobacteria bacterium | reverse complement strand
GTGATGTCTTTGATGTTATTGAGCCCTGAGAAAATGCTCACCTTGCTGAACTTGGTCACCCCGGTGAGGAAGACGAATTGCAGGTGGGCATCTTCCTCCTTGAATACCGCATAGAGGTTCTTCAGGCCCTCGCGCATCTGCGCCGCCACCTCGAGATTTTCGATGTTATCCAGCATCGGCTTGTCGTACTCATCCACCAGTACCACCACCTTCTCGCCGCTCTGCTCCCGCGCATGGCGAATGAGCTGGGACAGGCAGCCGGGCACATCGTTGTGCTCCCAGTCACAGCGGATTTCCAGGCGTTCCTGATTCTTTTCCAGAATCTGATAGATACGCACATCCAGTGCTTCGCGCTGCTTCAGTTCGCCACCGGCAAAATCGATCTTGATCACCGGATGCCGCCGCGACCAGTCCCATTGTTCGTGGATATAGAGATCGCGGAACGGTCGCTCATTACCCTCGAACAGTTGCTGAAAGGTATCCACCAGCAGGCTCTTGCCGAAGCGGCGCGGGCGGGAGAGAAAAAAGCGCCCAGGATAACGGGTGAGCCGGTGCACCAGGGGGGTCTTGTCGATATAGACCATGCCCTCGTCGATCAGGGTGGCGAGGGTGCTGTGGCCGGTGGGCAGGGGTTTGAGCTGGCTGTTCATG
>JADGBD010000336.1 GCA_015231665.1 Gammaproteobacteria bacterium | reverse complement strand
TCTTTAGCACGAACAAATTTCGGCTTTTATCACACGATGCTCATAAGAAAGGAAACAAATAGTGATTTACCTTTAACAAATAAGTGGCCGGTGGAGCCCAACGAATAAGGTTAGATCGTGCGAGCGAAGCGAGCCACGATCTGAACCGTTTGTTGGACAAGCCCGGTTTCGAGTGAATCGTTCGCTATGAAAATAGCTTTTTGATGCTCAGCGGCTCGTGATGGCGGATGGGCCAGAGAGAGCCCGCGAACCGGTCAAAAGAGGTCGCCCTGGCGCGCACATGAGTTGCCGAGCGCTGTTCTGAATGGATTGTTCCGGGAAACAGGCCAAGCCTATCCCGCGGCTTACTGGCGCCGAAGGCCCTCTGTGTCGAATGGGAGGGTGCGCTCACATCAGCTTGGCACCGGCTAGTGCGTTGGTCGGTGGGCAAGCCCCGATGCGCGGCGGCATGATGCCTGTTCGGATGATCTTCATCACGCTGCCACAGCAAGGACAGGTGAGGGGCGGTCGCGATTTGATCCATGCCGCTGCACGACTGAGGTTGACCTTGAGCAGGAGCTGCAACAGCTGGATCAGCCGCTTGCTGTTGGCATGGAGGAAACCGAAGTTGCGTGCCCGCCGGAAGCCCTTGGGCAAGACATGGCGCAGTAATAACCAGAGGAAGTCGGGGCCAGACAGGGTTCGGCGCTCCATCCGTCGGGTCTTGCTGTTTTGGTAGCGAAAAGTCACGTCGCCATCCTTGCAGGCAAGGATATCCTTTTCCTGAAGAACGCCGCGGTAGAGATAGCGACCGAGGTAGACCAGCGCCTTTTCACCGGAACCTACGGCCTTACAATCCACCACCCATTTTTCAGGATGACGCGGGGGCAAGGGCAGTCCGGCCTGAGTGATGGCCTCCAGCATCCTGGCCCGAAAGACCTTGGCCAGCGCCTTGTGGTTGAACAGATAAGCCGACTGGCCTTTGGCCGTTTTGGTGCGCCAAAGACGCGCCTTGGGATCGATGGCCGCCGCAGGCATGGCCAAATGCACATGGGGGTGGTAGTCGAGGCGCCGGGAGTGCGTATGCAGCACGGCGATGGCGCCGGGTACGCCCTGAAGCTGTTTGTCGTTTTGACTGAAGGTGCGCAGGGTCGTCCAGGCACACTGGATCAACAGGTCATAGAGAATGCGCTGGTGGTGCCAGGCCAGCGCCCGGAATTCGGCCGGTAGTGTGAAGGTCAGCAGGAAGTAATCCGCGGGCACCTGCCGTTGGAGCTGCCGTTCCAGCCATTGCTGGCTTTCATGATGCTGGCAGTGCGGACAGGCGCGGTGGCCGCAGGAGTGCGGAACGAAGCGCTGTTCGTCGCACGCGACACACTGCGCCTGCATCCCTGGGCTGAGTGCGGTGCGGCAGCGCTTCATTGCCGCCAATGCCTGCCGCTGACCGGACCGGAGCCTGTCGCCGTACTGTGCCAAGAAGTCGGTTTCGAAGATTTCGATAATCGATGACAGGCGTATCATTTCACTGCCCTCCAATCGATCGAGAACGCGTCCATCAGGGCATTGATGAGCTGGGTGGCATTGTGCCCGGTGTGGGCGGTCAGGTGGGTATAGCGGGCGGTGGTGAGGATCGAGTGGTGGCCGAGGATCTTCTGCACTTCGAGCAGATCGACACCCGCCTCGATCAGATGGGTGGCATAGCTGTGGCGCAGGCTGTGCGGCGTAATCTTTTTTTTAGCCCGCAACCTGTCGCCACCTGGCGCAAGGTGGCCTGAACCCCGCCGCGGTCCAGGGGCGTGGTGGCCTGAGATGCCGCTTTGAGGCCACCCTTTCGGTTGGGAAAGAGCAGCACGGGGTTGCGATGGGTCTGCCAGAAACGGCGCAGCACACTCAGCGTGGCTGTTGGCAGAGGAACGAGGCGATCCCGATTGCCCTTCGCATCGCGGAGGTGTACGCGCGTACGTTCGGCATCGATATCGCCCACCTGCAAACGCAACCCCTCACCCAGGCGAAGCCCCAGGCTGTAGAGGGTGAAAAAGAAGACGCGATAGCTGAGGACGCGAGTGGACTGGAATAGGCGTCCGGCCTCGTCGCGGGTAACGATGTTCGGCAGGCGCTGCGCCTTGGGGGGCTTGATCAGATCCACCGCTGTCCAGGGCTTGCGCAGGACGTGGGTGTAGTAGAACTTCAGGCCGTAGAGGTCGAGCTTGACGGCGCTCCAGGAGTGGGTGGTGAGCAGATCGGTGAAGTAGTCGGTCAGCTGCTGCTCGGAAAGGTCATCGATGCAGTGATCGAAATAGGCGCCGATGCGGCGGATGGCGCGGGCATAGGCCTCGATGGTCTTGGGTTGCAAGCCCTTGAGCTGGAGGTGCTTGAGATGGTTCTCGTAGTTGTGCTTGAATTGCTCGTCGGGTGCTGATTTCATGGTCGTGTAGCCTCACGGTTCTTGCCGGAATGGCCCATCTGCGGAGGGGGTGAGGCTACATTTTAAGATTGATGGGCCGATGCTGTAGTGAAAGCCATTGGCGATGGCCAGCTTCGCATCCAGGGCAAACAGCAAGGGCAGACGCGTGGGCCTGTGGGGGTCGATGTTCTCCTCCAGGCAGACATACCACCAGCAGCGCCGAAGGCCAACGTTGACATCCTTGGAGGAGCTCAGCGCCACGGCCGGGGTGTGGTGCATGAAGCGACCAAAACCCCGGTTGCAGAAGGTCGCGTAGTGCTTGGTGTAGAGGATGAACTCGTGCCAGAGGTCGTCCACCACCTGCGACGGCATGGAGACAAAACGTCGCCCGCTCTTCA
>JADGBD010000026.1 GCA_015231665.1 Gammaproteobacteria bacterium | reverse complement strand
GCCTCGGCGATCTGTGCATCGGTGAGCACGCCCAGTCTGATCAGGTTGCGGGCGGTTTCGCGTTTTGCCTCGTTCGTGCCTTCCATGCGGCCCTCCATGCGGCCCTTTTCCATCCCAGCTTGTACTCCTTGGTTGATCAGGTTTTCCCTCAAGGTCTCAAGATTCTCTGCCAGCATGTCTTTGTTCTCCGTCAGGCTGTTGAGTTGGTCCAGGTTGATTTGCGCGTCCAAGTGATACAAGTGGCGCTTGATCCAGCGGGTGAGTATTTCGTCCATGCGCTGTTTGTTCGGGTCCGCTTGGATCAGGGCAACGATGCGGTCCACTGCCCGTTGCAGGGCATCGATGTCGGCGGCGGCATTCTCGATGCCGAAGACGCCGCTGAGCGGGCTTCTACGCTGTGCCAGTTCTTCTTCCGTGTAGCGGCCCTCATCGATCAGATAATAGCGCAGATGGGGCTGATAGACCCGCAGAAACTGCGGTGGTTCCGGTCGGATCAGCTGGTAGATGTCTTCTTTGGCGTTCCAGCGTTTGGAGCCGTTGTAGAGGACGATGGGCAACACCGGCGGCAGGCCGCGCTTCAGGTTGGCCTTTTTGCTCTTGAGCAGGTGGTCGTAGAAGCAGACCAGGTAGTGCATCAGGCGCAGGGCCATGGGGTAGACGACGGTGGACTGAAATTCCAGCAGCAGGTAGAGAAAGACCTCCACGCGCAGGCCGTTCCAGTTGACCTGTACCGACCACACCCGATCTTCGAACTTCTCCTGAAACAACGGGGTGACGTAGTTGCCGCTGTGGTTTTCCAGGGTGCTGAAGTCCATCATCTGCGCGATTTCGGGCGGGGCGAAGCCTTCGATCAGCTGCTGAACGAACTCCGGGTGGCTGAAGAGCTCCTTGTAGCCGGTGTCGTGGTGGTTATGGGGCATGGGTGCCGGGATTAGACTGGGGCCGGATCAAGCCGCTGCAGGGCGGCGATGCGGATGGGGGCCGGTGGGTGGGAGTCGTAGAAGGCTGAGTGCAGCGGGTCAGGAGTCAGGGTGGCGGCGTTTTCGCGGTAGAGCAGGACCAGGGCCTCGATCAGCCATTGAGCGCGTGATTGCTCGGCGGCGTAGCGGTCGGCCTGGAACTCATGGCGGCGAGAGAGGGCAGCAAACAGCGGGCTGAGAAAAAAACTGAATACCGGCCCCACCAGCATGAACAGCAGCAGCCCCATGTGGTTGGAGGGCTGGCTGACCCCCAGGCCGCTGAAGAAGGCCGGCTGCTGCATCAGCAGACCGAGCAGTGCCAGGCCGATGAGGCTGCCGCTGAGGGACAGGGCCAGGCCGATGCGGATGTGCTGGTGGTGGAAATGCCCCAGCTCATGGGCCAGCACCGCTTCCACCTGATCGGCGCTCAGGTCTTTGAGCAGGGTATCGAAAAACACAATCCGCTTGTTCTTGCCGAAGCCGGTGAAATAGGCGTTGCCGTGGTTGGAGCGGCGGGAGCCATCCATCACGAACAGGCCTTGACTGGAAAAGCCGCAACGCTGCAGCAGGGCCTCGACCCGCTGGCGCAGCTCGCCCTCGGCCATGGGCTCGAACTTATTGAACAGCGGGGCGATGAAGCGCGGAAAGGCCCAAATCATCAGCAGGCTGAAGCCGGACCAGACTCCCCAGACATAGAGCCACCAGAGCGAGCCGGCCGCGCCCATCAGCCACAGCACCAGCCAGAGCAGGGGCAGGCCCAGGGCGAGCAGCAGCGCCAGTCCCTTGAGGCGATCGACCAGCCAAAGCCGCGGGCTGGTGCGGTTGAAGCCAAAGCGCGCCTCCAGCACAAAGGTGCGGTAGAGGCCAAAGGGTAGATCCAGCAGCATGCCGATCAGCAGCAGGCTGAGAAACACCGCAGCGCTGGTCCACTCCGCCGACCAACCCAGCGGACGCCAGAGATCATCCAGCCATTGCAGACCGCCGCCCAGGGTCCAGAACAGCAGCAGGCCCGTGCCCCAGAAGAGCTCGATGCGTCCCAGCCGACCCTTGGCGAGGCTGTAATCGGCGGCTTTATGGTGCTCCACCAGACTCACCCGGCCGGCGAAGGCGGCAGGGACCTCGGCCCGGTGGGCGAGGACATGGCGCCCCTGGCGCAGGGACAGCCAAAGCTGAACCCCCAGCGAGGCGAACAGAAACAGCATAAAGACGCTGGTGAATTCATTCATAGTGAAACTCGGCATGCTGAGACTCCGGCTGATCCCGCCAGCGGCCCTGCTGGAAGATCTGGTGGGGGCGGTATTGGGTTTTGTAGGCCATTTTACGGCAGTTCTTGATCCAATAACCCAGGTACAGGTAGGGCAGGCCGAGGCGGCGGGCTTCCTGGATTTGCCAGAGGATGCTGATGACCCCGGGGCTGAGGTGCTCCTGATCCGGATCGTAGAAGCTGTAGACCGCGGACAGGCCGGCTGACAGATAGTCGGTGACGGCAATGGCGAGCAGGCGCTGATGGAGACGGAACTCGACAAAGCGACTGGTGCACCAAGGGCTGGTGAGAAACTGCAGATAGGCCTGGGGGCTGGGGTTGGCCATGTCGCCCTCGGCGTGGCGCTGGTCGATGTAGCGGCGGTAGAGATCAAAGTGCTGGGGGTCGAAGATAGGGGCGAGGGCGCGCACCTCCAGTGCGGCGGCAACCCGGTTCCAGATACGTCGCTGGCTACGGCGGGGGCGCCATTGCGCCACCGGCAGGCGCAGGGACTGGCAGGCGCTGCAGTTGGGGCATTGCGGTCGGTAGATGTGCTCACCGCTGCGGCGAAAACCTTGCTCCAGAAGCTGCTGGTAAAGACCGTCACTGAAGCCGAAAGCGGGGTCGGCGAATAGGGTCTGGGCCTGCTGCCCCGGCAGATAGCTGCAGGGATGGGGTGGGGTGCGGAGCAGGGGCAGACGCAATCCGGCCATCGGCGTCAGCTCTGGCGTTGGCTTTCGCGGATCAGTTCCTTGAGCTGGGCGAGAAAGGCATCGCGCCGCTGCAGCAGGGGCTCGAGCTGGTCGAGGGCCTGCGGCAGGGGCTGGCGGCAAAGGGCGTCGGCCAGCTCATGCAGCTGGCGGTGGTTCTGGCGCAGGGTGGCAAAGCTGGCCAGCTGGCCGAAGCGCTGCTGGCCATCCTGATCGAGCCATTGGCCGACCTGGCACTGGCTGGGATCGAGGCTCGGCGGCTCGGTGCGGCTGCCCTGCAGGTAATCGCGCACGCCGCGAATCCAGGCGCGGTGCTCGGCGGCGGCCTGAAGCAGGGGCATGTCGCAGCGGCGCAAGGGTTTTTGCTCGGTCCATTCGGGGAAGGGTCGCCAGTTTTTGATCCAGTCCGGCAGCTTGTTGGCCGGCATGGGGTGGCCGATGCCGTAGCCCTGGCCGATGAGGCAGTCGAGCTGCAGCAGCATCTCGCCGTGCTCGCGGGTCTCCACGCCCTCAGCGATCGCCTCCAGGCCGAAGGCACGGGTCATGCCGAGGACGCCTTCGAGAATCGCCAGGTCATCGGGGTCGTCGAGCATGTCGCGGACGAAGGTCTGGTCGATCTTGATCCGGCTGGCAGGCAGGCGCTTGAGATAGGTGAGGGAGGAGTAGCCGGTGCCGAAGTCGTCGAGGGCGAAGCTCACCCCCATCTCGCGACAGCGCTGGATGATTTTGGAGACCTTGTGGATGTCTTCCAGGGCGCTGCTTTCCACTACCTCCAGCTCGAGATTCTGGCGCGAGACCCGCGGGTGGGCGGCGAGCAGGTGCTGGAGCTGGTCGGTGAAGTCGCTCTGCTGCAGCTGCTGGCCGCTGACGTTGACGCTCACCGCCAGCTCCAGGCCCTGGCGCAGCCAGTCTTCCATCTGGCTCAGGGCGCGGTTGATGACCCACTCGCCCAGCGCCAGGCCGAGTTTGTGGTTCTCGATCACCGGCAGGAAGTTCATCGGTGAGAGGATGCCGCGCTGGGGATGGTTCCAGCGCACCAGGGCCTCGACGCCGACCAGCTCGCCGCTGCGCATGTTCACCTTGGGTTGATAGTAGAGGAGGAATTGGTCCTTCTCCAGGGCCTGGCGAATGGCCTCCAGGCTCTCGTGCAGGCCGCGGGTGTTGCGGTCGGTCTCGGTGTCGAACAGGTGATAGCGATTCTTGCCGCTGACCTTGGCCTGATACATCGCCTGATCGGCCTGACGCAGGAGTTGGTCGGCATCCACGTCTTCGTCCTGGGGATAGAAGGTAACACCGATGCTGGCGGAGACCTGCAGCAGCAGTTCGTTGATCTGCACCGGCTCGGCGGCGGCATGGAGCAGGCGCTCGAGCAGGGGGATGCTGTCCTGGGCTTCGCTGATATCGCTGAGCACGGCGACAAACTCATCGCCGCCCATGCGGCCGATGGTATCGCCCTCGCGCAGGGCGTTGCGCATGCGCTCGGCAAGGCGAATCAGCAGCTCATCGCCGATATCGTGGCCGTGGTTGTCGTTGATGGACTTGAAACCATCGAGATCCAAAAACACCACCGCCAGCTGCATTTGCCGGCGCTCCACCTGATACATCGCCTGCTGCAGGCGGTCGGCCAGCAGCACCCGGTTGGGCAGCTGGGTGAGTGAGTCGTAATGGGCGATGCGCTCGAGCTGGTTTTGATAGGCCTTCTGCTCGCTGATCTCGGTGAACAGGGCGACGTAGTGGCTGAGGTTGCCGCGGTGGTCCTGGACGCTGCTGATGGTGAGCAGTTGCGGGAACAGGTCGCCATTCTTGCGCCGGTCCCAGACCTCACCGGCCCAGCTACCCTCCTGGCTCAGCTTGCGCCACATGTCCTCGTAGAACAGCGCATCGTGGCGGCCGGATTTGAGCAGGCGCACGTGCTTGCCCAGGGCCTCCTCGCGGCGGTAGCCGGTGATTTGGCAGAAGGCCTGATTGACATCGACGATGTGGCCTTGAGGATCGGTGATGTAGATCGCCTCCTGGGCGTGGGTGAAGACGCTGGCGGCCAGCTGCAGCCTTTCCTCGGCCTTGACCCGCTCGCTGATGTCGTGGCCGACGGCGAGCACGCCTATGACCTCGCCGGCGGCGTTCTTGAGAGTGCGGTTGAACCACTCCACCAGGCGGGTGTTGCCGTTTTTCAGGCGTATGGCATTGACCTGACCGCTGATGTCGATGTCGCCCAGGGCTTTTTGGAACAGGCGCTCGATCTTGGGTAGATCACCCGGCAAGATAAAGATCTGAAACCAGTTCTGCCCCTTGAGATCGTCCAGGCGATAGCCGGATAGGCGCTCGAGGTAGGGGTTGAAGTGGACGATGTTGCCCTGGGGGTCGAGCACCAGAATGATCGCCTGGGCGGTGCTGATGATGCTCTCGGCGAGGTCGCGCTGCTTCTGCAGGTTCTCCTCCGCCTGCTTGCGCTGGCTGATGTCGCGGATGGTGCCTTCGATGCCCTGGAACTGCTGATGGTGGAGGATCTTGCGGCAGCTGATGGACAGGTAGCGCTCGCTACCGGCGCGGTTTTGACCGCGAATTTCATGGTTGCGCAGCTGGCCGCCATGGCCATCGATGAGGGCGATGAACTGGGCAAAGCTGAAGTCTGGGGCAAAGTGGTGGGTAAAGCCTCTGCCGATGATCTCCGCCGGGGTGAAGCCGAAGACATCGGTCATCGACGGCGAGACCTCGCTGACCAGGCCATCCTGATCAACCCGCACATAGACGTCTTGCAGGTTTTCGATGATCGCCCGGTAGTGGCGCTCGGAGCGTTTCAGTTGCAGCTCGGTGGCGCGGCGCTGTTCCATCTCGCCGCGCAGGCGGCGGTTGAAGCGCCAGAGGCTGAGGGTGATCAGCCCGCCAATCAGGGCGAACAGACCGCCACCGAGGAGCACGCGGCGGAACAGATCGCGGTTGATCTGGGGGTTGGGGTCGTAGATCAGCCCATCCAGGGAGTAGATCGGGCTGGCCAGGCCAAATTCCACCAGGCTTTCGGCCATCTCCCGGACCCGGCCGGGGTTGAGCGTCCCCAGCGGGATCAGCCGAGGTAGGATCAGCTTCTGCATGGCAGCGGCCTCGAACTGCAGATGCGGCCGGCTCTTTTCCGGGCGGTATTCGCGCAGGATCAGATCGATGATCTCTTCGGGGTGGTCCATGGCGTATTTCCAGCCCGCCAGACTGGCCTCGCGGAAGGCCTTGACCTGATCGGGGTGGAGGTTGAGCTGGCGCTGGCTGGTGAAGAGAAAATCGCTGTAGAAATCCACCCCGTAGCGCGAGGGCTCGATGACAGAGGCCTCTATGCCCCGTTCCAGCAGGCTGAAGGGCTCATTGGTGAGGTAGGCATTGAAGGCATCGGTGCGGCCGTGGATCAGGTCGTCGATGTTGTAGCTGCTGGGGAGGATGTTGAGTCGCCGGCTGTCCATGCCTTCGCGTTGGAACATGGCGAGAAAATCCACGTCCTCGCTGCCGCCGACCATCATGATGCGCTTGTCCGCCAGGTCCTGGGGCGTGCGGATGCCGCTGTCGGCGCGGGCCAGCAGCACCGAGGGCGAGTGCTGGAACACCGCGGCGAGGGCCACCAGGGGCTCGCCTCTGAGATAGTGCAGGAGCAATTCGCTGTTGCCAACGCCAAACTCGGCGCGCCCCGCGATCACCTCATCCACCGGCCGTCGGTCCGGCGCCCCGGCGCGGATCTCCACATCCAGCCCGCGCTGGCTGTACAGGCCCTTGTGCAGGGCAGCGTAATAGCCGGCGAACTGGAACTGATGGGTCCAGCGCAGTTGCAGGACGAGTCGCCCGGACTCGGCCGGCTCGGCCCAGGCCAGGGGACTGAGCAGAAGCCAGACGCCCGTGATGAGGAGGCCGAGGCGCGCGAGTTTGATGGAGATGGCCTTGGTGGCGGAAATAATCACTACTGTGTTCATCCTTTGAGTTCCCTGTGAGTGCAGTGCCCTCTGATCGAGCCGTTAGGTTGCCAGAATGGTGCCGAGTATAGCCGCACTGGCGGAAAAAATTAATCCTTTCGGGACTCGGGATTCGAAATCGCGAACAGCGTTTATAGGGAAAGCAGGTAGCTGACAGCTGAAGGCTGACAGCTGACCGCTGGCACTTCAATCTTCCTCAGGCTGCCCCTTGTCCCGCTGGCGGCGGGTGCTGCGCTTGGGCTCGCGGTACTCCGCCACCTGCTGGATGATGCGGTTGTAGGGCAGCGCCTCGATGGAGCCGTAGTCGGCCACGAGGCCGCTGAGCAGGTCATGGACGTTGGCGATCAGCACCGGGGTTTGCTCGCTGGGGTAGCGCAGGCGGTGGAGGCCGCGCAGGCCGCCCATCTGCAGGCGCATGGCCTTGCCGTGGGGCAGGGGATAGAGCTCGGAGCGGGCCTTGAGGGCAAAGCGGGCGTTCTCCCGCAGGGTTTCGAGAAACTCAAAGCACTGCTCCTGAGCCGGCGCCGTCTGGCACTCCACCCCCTCGCGCTCGGCGATGCAGAAGCGATCGGCGAGGGCGCAGTGGCAGCGGTTGAGCAGGATGGCTTTCTCGTAAACGCAAAAGCACTCGTTGACTTCCTGATAGGTCTTGCGAAAAGCATCCTGGTCCATGCTCAGGGCTCCTGGGTGAAACGGTGGATCAAGCGCCGGTCACGCTTGTTCGGCTTGGTTGCGGGCTGCGGCGGCAGGGCCTGGCGCAGGGCGCGCTCCTCCTCGATACGGGCCTGACGGCGCGCCTGGCTCTCGGCGGATTCGGCGTAGAACAGCAGCGCCTCGGCGGCCGGTCGGCGTTGCGCCGGCAGCTGCTCGATGCGGATGTCCCACTCCAGTCCAGCCTTGCTGATCTGCAGCCGGCTGCCGATCTGTACCTCCTTGCCCGGCTTGGTCCGCTGGCCGTTGAGGTGCACATGGCCGCCGTTGACCGCCTCCACCGCAAG
Source organism: Gammaproteobacteria bacterium (assembly GCA_015231665.1). Classification (GTDB taxonomy): domain Bacteria; phylum Pseudomonadota; class Gammaproteobacteria; order Chromatiales; family Chromatiaceae; genus Magnetovirga. The sequence goes on along the minus strand of JADGBD010000026.1, from coordinate 6,557 downwards.
CTGGCGGGTCTTGTAAAAACGCGCCGCCCAAAGCCATTTATCCAGCCGCATGGGGGCGGACCTTGGCCTGGAATCGGCGAGAATCAGCAGGTTTATGGGATAGCTGCGGCAGGCGTGGTGTAGGTCGGGCTTCAGCCCGACTGGCGTAGCTATTGGCCATAGGCTGCAGCAAGTCGTCCTTGCCGACGACAGTCGGCCTGAAGGCCGACCTACCCAGGTGGCTGCCCGGTTTCATCCCGTTGGATTCGAACCGCAACATGGTGGTTATGTCGGCTCTTCCCAGTCATCACAGTCGCTTTTGATGCCGAGCAGGTTGTCGAGCTTGCCGAGGGAGTCGAGCTCGGCCATGTCGTCATAACCGCCGACGTGGTAGTTGTCGATGAAGATCTGCGGCACCGTCCGGCGCTGGCTGCGCTCGAGCATCTCGCGCATCAGACCGCGGTCCTGGTCGATCATTTTCTCTTCGTATGTAACGCCCTTGTGCTGCAGCAGATGCTTGGCGCGGACGCAGTATGGGCAGATTTGGGTGCTGTAGATAACGACATGGGGCATTATTGTTTTCTCCTCCGGTTGGTAAGTCGAATCCTATTCCCCAGTGGTTCAGGATTCAATGGCGGCAAGCCTGATTTTGCCCCTGCGTAACAAGGACGCAGAGGACGCTGAGAAGCGCAGAGTTCGCAGAGGGATGATTTTTTTCGAGAGAGTGCCTTTAATTCGACTTTGCTAAATTTTTGTGGAGCGCGTCCCGGTGAGCCCTTGGACAGGTGCCGCTGCCCCGGATGGGCAGCGACAAGCCCCCAGGGAGGGGTTTACGGCGTCCTTTCCAAGGGCTTACCGGGACAGGCAACGCAATTCAACAAAGTAATTCACAACTCTGCGCTCTCCGCGCTTCTTTGCGTCCTCTGCGTCCTTATCGTGGCACCGACCGCCATTCATCTTGCGGGGTAATCCAGGCCCTTCAGGGGCTATACTGGGCGCCTTTTTCAGCCCCCACGTTCACAGGCTTTGCCATGACCTCAGCACCCACGCCCCAGACCCATTATCTCAAGGACTACCAGCCGCCGGCCTTTCTCATTGATCGGGTCGAGCTGTGGTTTGACCTGCAGGAGGAGCGCAGCCTGGTGCGCTCGCGGCTGCAGATGCGGCGCAACCCGGCGTCTGCCGGCGGGCTGCTGCGGCTGGATGGCGAGGGCCTGGAGACCCTGAGTCTGAAGCTAGATGGCCGCGCGCTTGGGCCCAGCGAATACCGCCTGGAGCCCGGTTGCCTGATCCTTGATCCCCAGCCTGTAATTGATGCCGCTGGCTTCGTCTTTGAAGCCGAGGTGGCGATCAATCCGGCGGCGAACACCGCCCTGGAGGGTCTGTATCGCTCGGCATCGATGTTCTGCACCCAGTGCGAGGCCGAGGGCTTTCGCCGCATCACCTGGTTTCTCGATCGACCGGATGTGATGGCCAGCTACCGGGTGCAGCTACAGGCGGACAAGGCGCGTTTTCCGGTGCTGCTGGCCAACGGCAATCCGGTGGAGCAGGGCGATCTGGCCGATGGCCGGCATTTTGCCGTCTGGGATGATCCTTTCCCCAAGCCCAGCTACCTTTTCGCCCTGGTCGCCGGCGATCTGCAGCACATCGAAGACTGGCATCAGACCCCCTCGGGCCGGCGGGTGCGCCTGCGCATCTACACCGAGGCGGAGAACATCAGCAAATGTGACCACGCCATGCGCTCGCTGATCAAGGCGATGCAGTGGGACGAGCGGGTCTATGGCCGGGAGTGCGATCTGGAGGTGTACAACATCGTCGCGGTCAACGACTTCAACATGGGCGCGATGGAGAACAAGGGGCTGAATATCTTCAACGCCAAGTTTGTCCTCGCCAGCCCCGAGAGCGCCACGGATACGGACTATCAGGGTATCGAAGGGGTGATTGCCCACGAGTATTTCCACAACTGGACCGGCAACCGCATCACCTGTCGCGACTGGTTCCAGCTGTCGCTGAAGGAGGGCTTCACCGTCTTCCGCGATCAGGAGTTCTCCGCTGACATGGGCTCTCGCGGGGTCAATCGCATCGGCGACGTGCGCCAGCTGCGGGCCTTTCAGTTTGCCGAGGACGCAGGCCCCATGGCCCATCCGGTGCGGCCGGATTCCTATATCGAAATCAACAACTTCTACACCGTGACTGTGTACGAGAAGGGCGCCGAGCTGGTGCGCATGCAGGCCCTGCTGCTCGGCCCGGAGCGGTTTCGTCAGGCCACCGACCTCTACTTCCAGCGCCACGATGGCCAGGCGGTGACCACCGATGACTTCGTCCAGTGCATGGCCGATGCCTCGGGGCGCGACCTGACCCAGTTCAAGCGCTGGTATGCCATCGCCGGCACCCCGCTGATCCGCGCCAGCGGGGTCTATGAGGCCGATGCCCAGCGCTATCGCCTGCACCTGAGTCAGGACCGCCAGCCGCCGTTTCACATCCCCCTGGCGGTGGGTCTGCTGGGGGCTGCGGGTGAGGAACTGCTGGCCGAGGGCAGCAGGCTGTTGGAGCTGACCCAGAGCGAGGAGGAGTTTGTCTTCGAGGGGATTGCCCAGCCGCCCTTGCCCTCGCTGAACCGCGGCTTTTCCGCGCCGGTGAAGCTGGAGTTTGGCTACAGCGACGAGCAGCTGATGTTTCTCATGGCCCATGACAGCGATGGTTTCAATCGCTGGGATGCGGCCCAGAGTCTGGCCCAGCGCCTGCTGCTGCAGATGGTGGCAGAGGCCGCCGCCGGCCGAGCGATGCAGCCGCCGGAAGGCCTGATTCAGAGCTTTGCCCAAAGCTTTGCCCACAGCCTGGATGCGGCCGATGCCGATCCGGCCCTGCTGGCAGAGACCCTGAGCCTGCCGGCGGAAAGCTATCTGGCGGATCAGATGGAGCTGGTGGATGTGGACGGCATCCACGCCGCCCGCGAGCTGTTGCGCTGCCAGCTCGGCCAGCGCCTGCAGGAGCGCTGGCTGGCGGTCTATCAGGCCAATGGCGGCGTGCGCGGTGATGACCTGTCCGCCGCTGCCATGGGGCGGCGCCAGCTGCGCAATCTTGCTCTGGGCTATCTGATGGCGGCGGGCACTGAGCAGGGCCTGGCCTGCTGCCTGGAGCAGTTCGAGCGCGCGGATAACATGACCGAGAGCCTGGCGGCGCTGGCGCTGCTGGCGGGATCAGACGCTCCCGAGCGACTGCAGGCCCTGGCCAGTTTCGAGGCGCGCTGGCGCGATGATGCCCTGGTGATGGACAAGTGGTTTGGCGTCCAGGCCAGCTCCAAGCGCAGCGATACCCTGCAGCAGGTGCGCCAGCTGATGGAGCATCCGGCCTTCAGCCTGCGCAATCCCAACAAGGTGCGCGCCCTCATCAGCAGCTTCTGCAGCGCCAACCCGGTGCGCTTTCACGCCATCGATGGCGCCGGCTACGCCTTTGCCGCCGAGCAGGTGCTGCACCTGGATGCGCTCAATCCGCAGATCGCCGCCCGCCTGGTGCGCTCCCTGAGCCGCTGGCAGCGCTACCCCCAGCCCCGCGCGGGGCTGATGCAGGCGCAGCTGCAGCGCATTCTGGAACGACCGGGACTTTCGACGGATGTTTACGAGATCGTCTCCCGCAGCCTGGCTGCAGGCTAAAGAAAATCCCCGGGGCACCGTTAACAAACTGCCGGCCCGACGGTATGTGGCAGCAGGAGCTTAGAGTCGAGGTGTAGCTGTATTCTGAGTAGTTAGGGTGCGAGTAAGGGATAATGCAACACTCAGCGTGCTCTGAGCTTCTCCGCGCGCTCTGCGTCCTTTTCAAGCCCGGCTTTGCCGCATTGACATTGGACCCATTTCCCCTAACTGGGGATAATGGGTGACTATTGGCCCAGATACTGGCCCACTTCATTTGAATTTAGGTACTGCATCACGCTATGGATATAGCCACAGTCGTCGGTTTGCTTGCCGCCACAGGCGTCATCGTTGGGGCCATCGCCACGGGTGGCGATGTCATGCTGTTTGTCAATGTGCCCTCGATTCTCATCGTCATCGGCGGCACCTTTGGCGCCACCCTGGCTCAGGTGACCCTGAAAGACTTTCTCAGCTCCTTCAGCCTGGGCCTCAAGTCCGTGCTCTACAAGGTGGATGACCCCCTGCAGCTGATCGAAAAGGCGGTGGAGCTGTCCGATCTGGCGCGCAAGAACGGTCTGCTCGCCCTGGAAGCGGTGGAGATCGACAATGCCTTCCTGAAAAAGGGCATCAACCTCTGTGTTGACGGCCATGACCCGGCCCTGGTGCAGAAAATGCTCAGCCGCGACATTTCCCTGACCCTGCAGCGCCACGAGACCGGCCAGGCCATGTTCAAGGCCATGGGCAACATGGCCCCGGCGATGGGCATGATCGGCACCCTGGTGGGCCTGGTGCAGATGCTGGCGAACATGTCCGACCCCGCCAGCATTGGCCCGGCCATGGCCGTGGCTCTGCTCACCACCCTCTATGGCGCGGTCATTGCCAACGGCTTTGCCCTGCCCATTGCCGACAAGCTGGCGCGCGCCAGTACCCTGGAAAAGCTCAATCGCATGCTCATCATGGAGACCATTTCCGGCATCCAGGAGGGAATGAACCCGCGTGTGCTGGAGCAGATGCTGCACAACTACCTGCCAGAAAGCCGTCGTCCGGTGCGGGAGTAAGCGGTGGACGAGGAAGAATGTCCCAAATGTGAGCCCGGGGCGCCTGGCTGGTTGGCGACCTTTGCCGACCTCATGTCCTTGCTCATGTGCTTTTTCGTGCTGCTGCTGTCCTTTGCCACCCTGGACCAGATTCGCTTCAAGAAAATGGCCGAGACCCTCAAGGACGCCTTCGGCGTGCAACGGGAAATCCCGGTGCCGGAGATCGTCAAGGGCGTCAGCGTAATCAAGCAGGAGTTCTCCCCCTCGACGGTGCCCGAGCCCTCGCAGATCGACGAGATTCGCCAGATCACCCAGGAGGAGTTGCCAGAACTCAAGGTCGAAGAGAAATTCAGCAAGGAAGAATCCAAAGAAGACGCCAAGGATACGCAGACCGAAGAAAAGACTCAGGACAAAACCCAGGATCAGACCCAAGACCCGCTGGAAACCCAGCTGGAGCAGGCGCGAGCACGGATTCTGGCGGAAGTTGAGGCCGATGCCGAGTACATCAGGGAACTGCTGCAGAATGAGATCGAGCAGGATGCGGTGGTGGTAGAGACCAAGGATGCCAATGTCATCATCCGGATCAAAGAGAAGGCTTCCTTTCTCTCCGGCCGTGCCGAGTTGAACCAGGGCTTTCTCGATGTCATCGACCGCATCAGCGCGGCCCTGGCGGCCATGTCTGGGCGAATAGTCGTTGCTGGACATACCGATAGCATTCCCATCTCCAACGCCCGCTTCCGCTCCAACTGGGAGCTGTCCGCCTCCCGCGCCGTCTCCGTGGTCGAAGAGATCATGCGCAATGGCGACATAGAGCCCGAACGGCTGGCGGTGGAGGGTAGGGCGGATACCGTGCCCCTGGCGCCCAATGACAACCCCATCGACCGGGCGGAAAATCGCCGGGTGGAGATCGTCATCTCCCGCGGCGAGGACATCCTCGAAGGGGTCAAGGCCATCCCCGACGCACCCCAAACCGAGAATCCGGCAATCGAATGAATCCCTCAGCACCCAAACAGGTGGCATCTTCGGAGAGCAACCGGCGTACCTTCTTTCGCATCGAAGACACCCTGCAGATCAGCTACAAGCTGATCCCGCGGGCGGAACTGAGCGAGCGGATCGAAGGCTTGTATCGCAATGATCTCGACCACCTCTCCGTGGCAGCCGAGATCATGGCCATGCGCTACGAGGTATTGCCGCTGATGCGCCAGATCAGTGCCCACGCAGCGGATATCGCCAGCTACCTCAGCTCTATCGACCAGCGCCTGGAGCTGGTGGCGCGCTCCATCTCCGCCAAGGATGATGGCCTCACCGAGCAATCGCCGCGCAGCTGTAACCTCAGCGCCAGCGGTGTGGCCATTCCGGTAGACCAACCCCTGGCCCTAGGCGAGCATCTGGAAATGAACCTGCTGCTGATGCCCTCCTATGCCGGTGTCAGGGCTATCGCCGAGGTGGTCAGCTGCAATCGTGCAGACAAACCCAGCGACGGCGCCTACCTGCTGCGGGTCAACTTCAGCCACATGCGCGAAAAGGACCGCGACCTGCTGATCAAGCACATCATCCAACGCCAAGGCGACATGCTGCGCAAGCGCAAGGAAGAGCAAGAAGGGGTTTGATGACAGCCCGTTAGGGCGGTAAGCTGCACTGACCACGCCGATTTGCCATCATCTACGACCTAGTTGGCCAGATCGGATCACACCAGATAGCCGCCAAATTCGGGTTAATCAGCCATGGATTTTAAATATGCCTAAGCTCAGATATCTTGCCAGCATCCTCGCCCCGCTGGGTATTTTGCTTGCCTGTGGTCCCCTGTTGGCGGCGGCTCCGGCTGAGGTCGTCACCCTCAGCGGCAAAGGTGCGCTGAAAGATCCGGATAGTCGGTGGCAAAACGCCAGCATCAGTGACAAGGTACAGCCTG
>JADGBD010000335.1 GCA_015231665.1 Gammaproteobacteria bacterium | reverse complement strand
TTGGGTCGGGCGATCGGCCTCGCGCCGGCTCTCCGCCGCGGTGAGGCGGACGGCATGGGCGCTGGAGCCGCTGGCGCTGAGCTGTTGCTGTGCCAGCTCCAGCTCGGCCTTGAGGTCCAGGTTCCACAGCTCGATGAGCAGCTCGTCCTGCATCACCCGGTCGCCCTTGCGCGCGTAGATAGCGGCAATCTGGCCGCCGCTGCTGGGGGCCAGCCGGGCGCGCTGGCAGGCCATGATGGCGCCGGCGCGGGTGTTGCTGACGCTGCGCTCCACCAGCCCCGGTGCCGCCTTGACCAGACGCACCGCCACCGGCTCCGGCCGCAGCCGCCAGAACAGCCCGCCCGCCAGCGCCAGGGCGAGCAGGGCGAACATCAGCAGACGGGGGCGAAACAGATGCATGACAATGTCCCAAAAAGCACGGCGGGGTTTTGCTGGCCGCTGACAGCTGGCGGCTACCCCTAGAGCAAGTCTAATCCAATCCAGCGCGCCTCTCTGCTACTATTCGCCCATGGACCTCTCACACCTTCTCGACGGCCTCAATGACGCCCAGCGTCAGGCCATAACCCTGCCCCCCGGCGGCGCCCTGGTGCTGGCCGGCGCCGGCAGCGGCAAGACCCGGGTGCTGGTGCACCGCATCGCCTGGCTTTTGGAGGTGGAGCAGGTACGGCCCTGGTCGATCCTCGCCGTGACCTTCACCAACAAGGCCGCCCGCGAGATGCAGCAGCGCATCCAGCACCTGCTCAGTCGGCCAACCCTGGGGATGTGGGTGGGCACCTTTCACGGCCTGGCCCATCGGCTGCTGCGCGAGCACTGGCAGGCGGCGGGGCTGCCGCAGGAGTTCCAGATTCTCGACTCTGACGACCAGTTTCGCTTGGTACGGCGGGTGATCCGCGCCCTCGACATCGACGAGGACAAGTGGCCGCCACGACAGATGCAGTGGTGGATCAACGGCCAGAAGGACGAGGGTCTGCGCCCGCAGCACCTGGATGCCGGGCAGGACCCCTACCAGAAGCGCCTGATCCAGATCTACAGCGAATACCAGGCCGCCTGCGAGCGCGGCGGGCTGGTGGACTTTGCCGAGCTGCTGCTGCGCGCCCTGGAGCTGCTGCGGGATAACCAGGCCATCCGCGAGCATCTACAGGATCGCTTCCAGCACATCCTCGTGGACGAGTTTCAGGACACCAACGCCATCCAGTACGCCTGGCTGCGGCTGATTGCCGGCAAGCAGAATCGCCTGTTCGTCGTCGGCGATGACGACCAGTCTATCTACGGCTGGCGCGGCGCTCGGGTGGAGAACATCCAGGATTGCCAGCGCCAGTACCCGGATGCCGAGCTGATCCGCCTGGAGCAGAACTACCGCTCCACCGGCAACATCCTCAATGCCGCCAACGCCGTCATCGCCCAGAACAGCGGCCGCCTGGGCAAGAACCTCTGGACCGAGGGCGGTGAGGGCGAGCCGATCCGCATCTATGAGGCCTACAACGGCGTCGATGAGGCGCGCTTTGTGGTGGAGCGCATCCAGCAATATATCGAGCAGGGTTTGGCCCGGCGCGAGTGCGCCATTCTCTACCGCTCCAACGCCCAATCGCGCCTGTTTGAAGAGGCGCTGATGCAGATGGGCATGCCCTACCGGGTGTATGGTGGCCTGCGCTTCTTCGAACGCGCCGAAATCAAGGACGGACTGGCCTATCTGCAGCTGCTGAGCAACCGCCACAACGACGCCTCCTTCGAGCGCGTGGTCAACCTGCCCACCCGCGGCATCGGCAATCGCACCCTGGATGCGGTGCGCGCCCATGCCCGTGACTTCAACTGCTCCCTCTGGCAGGCGAGCATCGAGCTGATCCGCGGCGGCAAGATGAGCCCCCGCGCCGCCGGCGCCCTGCGCGGCCTTCTCGATCTGATCGAGGAGATCGCCGCCAACAGCGCCGAGCTGGCGCTGCATGAGCGCGCCGCCCAGTGCATCCACAGCGCCGGCCTGGTGGAACACCACAAGCACAGCAAGGACGGCAAGGGCCAGGACCGGGTGGAAAACCTGGAGGAACTGGTAGCGGCGGCCAAGCAATTCGGCCTGGAGCATGACCCCGAGCAGGGTGATGCCCTGTTCGCCTTCCTCTCCCACGCCGCTCTGGAAGCCGGGGAAGGTCAGGCCGATCCCCACGAGGACTGCGTCCAGCTGATGACCCTGCACACCGCCAAGGGGCTGGAGTTCCCCCTGGTGTTCATGGTCGGCCTGGAGGAGGGCTTGTTCCCCCACAGCCTGTCCATCGAGGAACCGGGCCGGCTGGAGGAGGAGCGCCGACTCTGCTATGTCGGCATGACCCGGGCGATGCGCCGGCTGTTTCTCTGCCACGCGGAAAACCGCCAGCTCTACGGCAAGGAGACCTACCCCATGCCCTCGCGCTTTCTGCGCGAAATCCCCCGCGAGCTGACCGAAGAGGTGCGCAGCCGACCGCGGGTGAGCCGGCCGGTGTTCAACGACGACTTTAGCTTCGAGCAGGTGGGCTTCCAGCTCGGCCAGCGCGTGCGCCACGCCAAGTTCGGTGAGGGCGTGGTGCTCAACGCCGAAGGCCAGGGCCCGCGTGCCCGGGTGCAGGTGAACTTTGAGGGCGTCGGCTGCAAGTGGCTGATGGCCGATCCGGCGTTTTTGCAGGGGATATAGAGAGTTAGGACGCTGAGGACGCAGAGTAGCGCAGAGGGCGCAGAGTTTCAAAGTCAGTCACAGAGCCAATGTCGTCAACTTAGCGAGAAAGCGCTGGCTGAGCGAAGTCGAAGCCAGCCGCCGCTCGCTTCGACTTCGCTCA
>JADGBD010000334.1 GCA_015231665.1 Gammaproteobacteria bacterium | reverse complement strand
GAGTCGATCCTCCACTTCAACCCGGAGATCAGCGCCGCCGATCTGGCCGATCCGCTGTTGAAATGGATGGTGACATCGCAGACGCTGCGCTCCAGCAACAACTCCAGCAGGCTCGGCGTCAGCCGCGGCAGGACCTTGTCGGCCATACTTTGGTAGCGCTCGCGCTCGAACGCCGATTCGCGCAGGGAGGGGTCGCCCTTGATACTGAAGCAGGCGCCCGATTCCACATTTTCCCGCCGCAACAGATCGGTGTTGCGCCGCTCGAGAATCTGGCCGATCTTCTGTGCCAGCAGCTGATCATCGGCGAGCAGGGCAATGCAGGCGGATTTGCCCAGGCTGAGCAGGCAGCTATCGCTGATTGTGGTCACCGAGGCGGCGCGCTGGCCGTTGTTGAGCACCCCCATCTCGCCAAAATATTCACCCGGACCGAGCACGGCGATCTCATCCCGCAGAGTGAATTTCTGAATCGACACCGAGACCTGGCCGGACTCGATGAAGTACAGACAATCGCTGTCATCGCCCTCGGCAAACACCAGGGTGTCTGGGCCGAGCCGGTGAACACTGGCCAGCTCACGAATCCGCGCCATCTCCGCTGCCGACAGATTGTGTTGCTGGATTGATGCGGAAACCGGGTCTTGCACCTGAAACTCCTCCTCTGATTCAGGGTGGCATCTTATCCCAGAAGCTCCCGAAGCTGGCAATGGATTGCGGATTATCAATTTGTCGGAGGTAGCGCCGCGCCTGGAACAGCTGTCGAGGGAGCAAACGCGCGCTTCGCAACTATCCCTGACATCTACGATCTCCGCGCTTCTCTGCGATCTCTGCGTCCATCTTGATCAGGGTTTGGCGATGAAATTGCGTTTTCCCCTTTCCAGGCTGTGACAGGGTTGGCAGTCAAGCCATGACCCAGCCGGCGTTTTTCTCGGCGCGGCTTGGCTAAGCTTGTAACCAGTCAAATCAACCTTGCCGAGGTGCAACATGAGCGGTCTGTTTGAATTCTTCAGCGACAACCTGCTGGTCATCGGCGGTGTTGCCTTTATCTGGATGCTTTACTCCATGGGTTCCCGCGCTGAGCGGGTGATGCTGCTGATCGCCGCAGCCAGCGTGCTGACCTACGCGCTGAGCAACCACATCGAAGCCGCCATCGGCGTGCTGATTTTCGGCGGCGCCATGATGCTGCTGGATCACCTCAGGACCCGCGCCTAGCGCTGGTCACCTTCGGGAGAAGTCGATATGCAAACCTACTGCGCCACTGAAACCCACATCAGCTTGAGAATGCCGGCGGACGAGGCACTGCTGACGCCGCCGGTCACCATCAAGGGGGTGGCCTATTTCACCCGTTTCGGCGAGACCGTGCCCAAGGAGCTCTGCCGCTGGGCTGTGAACACCAGCCAGGCCGAGTTGCTCGAGCAGATGCTCACCGAACGCATCCAGCAGGGGCGGCCAGTGGAAGACTGGCACGAATTCGCCCGCCCGCTGGTGGAGCCCCTGCTGGAGGAAGCGGAACATTTAACCCGCAAGCGGCGGGTTTAACCCTCCAGGGTAGTTTGCCCCTGGAGTTCAAAGGCAGTGATCTGGGCGCCGACCAGGGTGATGTAGCCCTGGCGGCGCCCCTGTTCTTCTGAGAAATAGCTGAAACTGAAGCTGCGGCGGATGCGCACACCCCGCGGGGTACGGCTGAGAGACCAGGATTCCAGGGCGGCGCTGCCGTCGAGAAACTGCACGCCCTCACGGGCGCAAAGCTGGGGTGCCAGACCGCTGGCCAGCTCGCGGGCGCGGGCGCCGTCCAGCCAGAGGCCTATGCCCAGCACCAGCAAGATCAGCAGAGGCAGACTGCCAAAAACCATCCCAGCGCCTTTTCCCCAGAACTCGGCCGCTAACCGCCCGGGCCGTGATCAACCCTTCATCGAGTCGAAGAACTCGTTGTTGGTCTTGGTCTTTTTCAGCCTGTCGTGGAGAAATTCCATCGCCGCCAGTTCGTCCATGGGGTGCAGAATCTTGCGCAGAATCCACATCTTTTGCAGATCATCTGGCTTCATCAGCAGGTCTTCGCGGCGGGTGCCGGAGCGGTTGATGTTGATTGCCGGGAAGATGCGCTTTTCGGCGATGCGCCGATCCAGGTGCACCTCCATGTTGCCAGTGCCCTTGAATTCCTCGTAGATCACATCATCCATGCGCGAGCCGGTGTCCACCAGAGCGGTGGCGATGATGGTCAGGCTACCACCCTCTTCGACGTTACGCGCGGCACCGAAGAAGCGTTTGGGCTTCTGCAGGGCATTGGCATCCACACCACCGGTGAGCACCTTGCCGGAGGACGGGATGACGGTGTTGTAGACTCGCGCCAGGCGGGTGATGGAGTCGAGCAGTATCACCACGTCGCGCTTGTGCTCCACCAGACGCTTGGCCTTTTCGATCACCATTTCGGCCACCTGAACATGGCGAGTAGCGGGCTCGTCGAAGGTGGAGGCAACCACCTCGGCGCGCACCGAGCGCTGCATCTCGGTGACTTCCTCGGGCCGCTCGTCGATGAGCAGGACGATGAGGTAGCACTCGGGATGATTGTGGGCAATGGACTGGGCCACGTTCTGCATCAGCATGGTCTTGCCCGCCTTGGGCGGTGACACGATCAGGCCGCGCTGGCCCTTGCCGATGGGTGCACAGAGCTCGATGGTGCGAGCGGTAAGGTCCTCGGTGCTGCCGTTACCCATCTCCAGGGTGAACTTCTTGTTGGCGAACAGGGGGGTGAAGTTCTCGAACAGAATCTTGTTCTTGGCGTTCTCCGGCCGGTCATAGTTGATTTCGTCCACCTT
>JADGBD010000333.1:2403-2816 GCA_015231665.1 Gammaproteobacteria bacterium | reverse complement strand
CAGGTGACTTTGGGGTAGACTATATCCAGCGAAATAGTAGAGAGACTTCTATTGCGACTAATATGGCTTTTTTTTCATGTGCCATGCAGCATGCCACCAAAATAGAATCATGTCTTGAGTTTGGTTCCAATATTGGTTTAAACCTAATTGCACTTAACCGCTTATTTCCAAGCCTGCAACTTGCTGCAATTGAGATCAACAGTGAAGCCGTTTCTGTTCTTAACAAATGGATTCAAAATTTAGGGGGTAAGGTTCATCACTGTTCCATTCTGGATTTTGAGCCTGAGGTAACAGTCGATTTAGTGCTTGTCAAGGGTGGTTTGATTCATATCGCACCAGAACAGCTTCCCGATGTTTATGACAGACTATACAAGTCCTCCAGGCGTTCCATTTTTATTGCCGAGTATGATAAC
>JADGBD010000333.1:0-2336 GCA_015231665.1 Gammaproteobacteria bacterium | reverse complement strand
GACAGGTTTTCTGATCTTCAACTCGTGGATTACGGATTTGTTTATCATCGTGATCCACTTTTCCCCCAGGACGATTTGACGTGGTTTCTTCTACGACGAGATTAAGCTCAATTCTTGTCATCGCTGCTCACCCTGACGATGAAGTCCTTGGCTGTGGTGGTAGTATTGCTAGGTTTGCTGCAAGTGGTTTACCGGTTCACCTGGCGTTTATGGCTGATGGTGTTAACAGTCGTGCCCACAATCCTGTAGAAGATATCTCATCAGGACCGTTGGCCCTAGGTTGTAGACGTTCAGCTGCTGAGCGCGCTGCAACAATTCTCGGCGCCGCTTCGGTCAGCTTTGATGAACTCCCGGACAACCGCCTGGACAGCATTCCGCTCCTGGAAATCATCCAGCGCGTCGAGGCCCTGATCAAGGAATACCGCCCGACCACCGTCCTGACCCATCACGCCGGTGACCTCAATGTCGACCACCGTTGTGTGCACCAGGCAGTCGTCACCGCCTGTCGTCCCCAGCGGGGTCATTCGGTGCGCACCCTGCTGAGCTTTGAGGTGCCATCCAGTACCGAATGGCAGCCACCTGGCACGGATGCGCTTTTTGCGCCCAACTGGTTTGTCGACATCAGCGCCACGCTGGAGCAAAAGCTCGCCGCGCTTGATGCTTACGCAGAAGAACTGCGCGACTGGCCTCACCCGCGCTCGCGCCAGGGTGTTGAACATCTCGCTCGCTGGCGAGGGGCGACGGTAGGGTGCGAGGCGGCAGAGGCCTTTGTCCTCGCACGCCATCTGTCGTGAACATCGCCATCCGTGTCGATGCCTCGAACCGCATTGGCCTAGGCCACGTCGTACGCTGCCGTACCCTTGCACAGGCACTGCGGGGGCAGGGTGCCAAGGTCCACTTCATTTGCCGGGCCCATCCCGGCCACCTGATCGATGCCTTGCGCGCGGAGGGTTTTGCCGTCAGCGCGTTGCCGCCTCCCCCCCCGCATAGGCCGCCGGCGATGCCGACTATGCTGCCTGGCTGGGCGTTGCCCAATCCGAAGACGCGGCCGCAACCCGCGCAGTCATTGGTGATCAACCCACAATAGACTGGGCTCATCGTTAGCAGAGGCACATGGCAACACCCGGCTCCACGGGCCGCGTTCACACCTGGCCGACCTCATGGCCGAGGCCGACTTCGCCATTGGCGCCGGTGGCGCCACCACCTGGGAGCGCTGTTGCCTGGGGCTGCCCAGCCTAGTGGTGAGCATCGCCGAGAACCAGCGTCCCGCCTGCGAGGCCCTTGCAGAAGCCGGGGTGATTGCCTATCTTGGTCACCACGATGTCGTGACGGCCCAACACCTCCGCCATGCCATCGACGCGCTTCGGTCAGATGCGGGACGGCGCCAGGGCCTGGCCAGTGCAAGCGCAGACCTGGTGGATGGCGAAGGGGCAAGAAGGGTGGTGGCGGCCATGCAAGCTATCAACGGCGGGAGAATGCCAGCGTGACATTCACTGAACTGTACGAACAGGATATCCATGCCTGGACGCGTCAAACGGCGGAACTGCTTCGGCAGCAACGTTTTGCAGAGCTGGATGTCGAGCATCTGATCGAGGAGATGGAGACCCTGGGGCGCCGGGATCGACAGGGATTGGTCAGCCGTTTGAAGATACTGCTCGCGCACCTGCTGAAATGGCACTTCCAACCGGCCCACCGGTCCAGTTCCTGGCGTGGTTCCATCCTGGAACAACACTTGCGCATCCGGGACCTTTTGCAGGATGCCCCCAGCCTTGAGCCCTACCTGCCTGAAGCGGCAGCCAAGGCCTGGTGCGATGGTGTCAGGCTGACAAGCAAAGAGACTGGCCTGCCGCCAGCGGCATTCCCTGCCAGCCTGCACTATGCCTTGGATTCGCACCTGGACGACGACTGGCTACCCGGCAACATCTGACCATGTCCCTTAATCCCCTTGAGAAATCTGATCTCGAATGCATCCTGCCCTGGCGCAATGCCCCCGCCGTGCGCCGGGCCATGTACAGCCACCACGAGATCAGTCTGGATGAGCACCGCGCCTGGTTTGACCGCATGCGGCAGGACTCTAGTCGCCGCTGGTACCTGTATCGGGACGAGATCGGCGCGGCTCAGGGTGTCGTCTACTTCACCGATATCGACACCACTCAGGGCACGGCCTTCTGGGGGTTCTATGCTGCACCTGAAGCACCACCCGGGACCGGACTTCGCATGGAGCTTGCAGCGTTGAATTTTGCCTTTGGTGAACTCAGTCTTCACAAACTCAGTTGCGAGGTGTTAGCCAACAACGGCGCTGTTGCCAATCTGCATAAGAAAGCGGGCTTTACCGA
>JADGBD010000332.1 GCA_015231665.1 Gammaproteobacteria bacterium | reverse complement strand
CAGGCTCCTGGTCTGCCGCACCACCACCCTTGGAGTCCACCTCACCCAACAGCCAAACTCAAATAGCGAGAAACAATAATCATGAGCCTATCCCGACGCGAATTTCTCCGCACCCTAGCCCTCGCCAGCGCCGCCGGCATGTTCCCCGGCGGCCTGCTCGCCGCCACCAAGGCACCGGCCAATCTCTATGATCTGCGCAAGTTCGGCAATGTGCGCCTGCTGCATTTCACCGACACCCATGCCCAGCTGATGCCCATCTATTTCCGCGAGCCCGATGTCAATCTGGGCCTGGCGGATGCCTATGGTCGTCCGCCCCATCTGGTGGGCAAGGCCCTGTTGGAGCGCTTCAAGATACCCGCCGGCGGGCTTGAGTCCCACGCCTTTACCTACCTGGATTTTGCCGAGGCCGCCAAGCAATACGGCAAGGTCGGTGGCTTTGCCCACCTCAAGACCCTGGTGGACAAGCTACGCGCCGAGTACGGCCCGGACAAGACCCTGCTGATGGACGGTGGCGATACCTGGCAGGGCTCGGGCACGGCGCTGAAGACCCGCGGCCAGGATATGGTCGGCGCCTGTAACCTGCTCGGCGTGGATGTGATGACCGGGCACTGGGAATTCACCTATCTGGATGAAGAGGTGATCAAGAACGTCAACGACTTCAAGGGCGATTTCGTCTGCCAGAACGTCAAGGTCAAGGACGATGTCATGTTTGATTACCGCTTTGCCGATTTCGCCGGCTTCAGTGAGGACTCGGGCCACGCCTTCAAGCCCTATGTGATCAAGAACCTCGGCGGCGTGCGCGTTGCCGTGGTCGGTCAGGCCTTCCCCTACACCCCTATCGCCAACCCGCAGCGCTTCATCCCCGACTGGACCTTCGGCATCAACGACGACGCCATGCAGAAGCTGGTGGATCAGGTGCGCGCCGATGAAAAGCCCGATGTGGTGGTGGTCATCTCCCACAACGGCATGGATGTGGACCTGAAGATGGCCTCGGTGGTCAGCGGTATCGACGTCATCTTCGGCGGCCACACCCACGATGGCGTGCCCGGTGCCATGGAAGTTGCCAATCCCGGCGGCAAGACCCTGGTGACCAACGCCGGCTCCAACGGCAAGTTCCTCGGCGTGATGGACATGGACGTGCGCAACGGCAAGGTGCAGGGCTTTGAATATCGCCTGCTGCCGGTGTTCTCTAACCTGCTGGAGGCCAATGCGGAGATGAGCGCCTTCATCGAACAGGTGCGCGCGCCGCACCTGGCCTGGCTGAATGAGGAGCTGGCAGTGGCGGATCAGGTGATGTACCGCCGCGGCAACTTCAACGGCACCTTCGACCAGCTCATCTGCGATGCCCTGCGCCAGCAGAACGATGCCCAGGTCTCCCTCTCGCCGGGCTTCCGCTGGGGCACCACGGTGCTGCCGGGCCAAAGCATCACCATGGAAAACGTCCTCGATCAGACCTGCATGACCTATCCCGAGACCTACCGCCGGGAGATGAAGGGCTCGGAGATCAAAGCCATCCTCGAAGATGTCTGCGACAACCTGTTCAACCCCGATCCCTATTATCAGCAGGGCGGCGACATGGTCCGCGTCGGCGGGCTGGACTACGTCTGCGACCCCACGGCGACTATGGGTCAGCGCATCCAGGATATGGTGCTGGACAACGGCGAGAAGGTGGAAGCAGAGAAGAACTACGTGGTTGCCGGCTGGGCCACGGTGGGCGCTCAATCCCCCGGCGCGCCGGTATGGGACCAGGTAGCCGACTACCTGCGTGACCGCAAATCCGCCAAGCTGGACAAGATCAACAGTCCCAAGCTGATCAATGTTGACGGCAATCCGGGTATTGCTTGACTCTGTTGTCTGATCGTAACTGCTTTTAATGTAGAAGCGTTCACTGCTCGCTTAGCCCGTTCGCTGAGCGAAGTCGAAGCGAGCGGCGGGGCTGGCTTCGACTCCGCTCAGCCAGCGCTTTCGCGACGAGTTGACGACAATGTCTGAGCAAGGCAGCAAAACCCGGCGCGGCGTGGGCCGCGCCGGGTTTTTTATGGCGCCGGCATTTCCACGCAGGTGCCGATGGAACCCGCGGCACAGCGCTTGCCGCTGGACCAGATGGCATCATCCAAGCGGGCATTGGCCAGATTGGCCTGGGTCAGATCGGCGTAGCTGAGGTTGGCGCCGCTGAGATCGGCGTTGCTCAGGTCCGCCTGACGCAGAATGGCCCCCTTGAGGGAGGCCTGAGACAGGTCGGCATAACTCAGATCGGCCCGGGTCAGATTGGCGTACTGCAGATTCGCTTGCTGCAGATTGGCACCGCTGAAACGGCCGCCGCTCAGATCTGCATTGGAGGCGGAAAGCCCGCCTAGATCCAGCTGTTCCGCCTGCACCCCAGGGTGACGGCAGTGGTTCCAGTTGACCCCCGCCGCGGCCGCGGCAGCGCAATCCGGACGGTCACTGGGTCGGCCCTGATCAAACCAGAGAAACAGACCAATCACCCCAACCACCAGTGCCAAACTAATCAGCAGGGGCAGCAGCGGAAAGGGCTCGCTACCGGCAGGGGCGGGCTGAGCTGGCTGATCCGCCGCGCTGGCGCGCATCTCTGGCGGCAGCACCTCGTTCATCAGCGCCACCTGATGCCACTGACGCTGATCCAGGCTCACCTCATCGCTGAGCAAAACCCGCTTGGCCTGCACCAGCCGACGCAGACTGGCGCTGTCAAAAGGCCCCTTGACCCGCACGCCACGGCGCACAAACCAGCGCATGCCGGTGTCTGGGGCCTGTTTGTTGAATTTCATGCTTGCCCGAACAGCCGACCCACAGCAGCCTCGGTCT
>JADGBD010000331.1 GCA_015231665.1 Gammaproteobacteria bacterium | reverse complement strand
GTGCGAGATGACCCAGATCGGCCTGAATGTGCCGCCGGGCTTTGTCATCACCACCGAGGCCTGTCTGACCTACCTGGATGATGCTGACCGCCAGCTGCCCGATGGCGCCATGGAGCAGATTCGCGCCAACATGCAGGAGCTGGAGCAAAAGACCGGCAAGCAGTTTGGCGGCGTGGACGATCCCCTGCTGGTGTCGGTGCGCTCCGGCTCGGCCATGTCCATGCCCGGCATGATGGACACCATCCTCAACCTGGGCCTGAACGAGGCCACCCTGCGCGGCCTGATCAAGCAAACCGGCAACGAGCGCTTTGGTTACGATGCCTATCGCCGCTTCATCCAGCTGTTCGGCAAGGTTGCCCTGGGCGTGTCGGACGAGGCCTTCGACAAGGAGTTCGACGATGTGAAGAAGCGCGCCGGGGTCAAGCAGGACGTGGGTCTGTCGGCGCGGGATCTGAAAGAGATCGCCGACCGCTTCCTCGACGTGGTCGAGCGCGAAACCGGCAAGCCCTTCCCCAGCGATCCCTACGAGCAGCTGGAAATCTCGGTCAAGGCCGTATTCAACTCCTGGATGGGCAAGCGCGCGGTGGACTACCGCCGCGAGTTCAAGATCACCCCGGAAATGGCCAACGGCACCGCGGTCAACGTGGTCACCATGGTGTTTGGCAACCTCGGCGATGACTCCGCCACCGGCGTTGGCTTCACCCGCTATCCCGATACCGGCGAGAACCGCATGTTCGGCGAATACCTGACCAACGCCCAGGGCGAGGATGTGGTCGCCGGCATCCGCACCCCCAAGCCCATCGATGCCCTGCACGACGAAATGCCCGACCTCTACCGCCAGTTGGTGGAGCTGCGCAACAAGCTTGAATCCCATTACAAGGAAGTGCAGGACTTTGAATTTACGATAGAAAAGGGCCAGCTTTATTGCCTGCAGACGCGCAACGGCAAGATGAACGCCGCTGCCCTGGTGCGTACCTCGGTGGAAATGGTGCGCGAGGGTCTGATCGACCGCCGCCAGGCGCTGCTGCGCATCCAGCCGGAAATGCTTGAGCAGATGCTCTTCCCCCGTCTTGACCCCAGCGACAAATCCGTACCCGTGGCCCGCGGCCTGTCCGCATCCCCCGGTGCGGCATTGGGTGTGGCGGTGTTTGATGCAGACCGCGCCGAGGTGCTCGGCCATGGCGGCGAAAAGGTCATCCTGGTGCGCGAAGAAACCAAGCCCGAAGACATCCACGGCTTCTTCGCCTCCCAGGGCATTTTGACCTCCCGCGGTGGCAAGACCTCTCACGCCGCGGTGGTCGCCCGCGGTATGGGCAAGCCCTGTGTCGCTGGTGCCGAGGGCATTCGCGTCGATGTGCAGATGCGCAAGGCCTTCATCGGTGACTGCACCATCAGCGAGGGCGATCTGATCACCATCGACGGTACCACCGGCGATGTCTACATCGGCAAGGTGGCGATGAAGGAAGCCGAGTTCTCCGCCGAACTGGACACCCTGCTCAGCTGGGCCGATGAAGAGGCCCGCCTCAAGGTCATGGCCAATGCCGACACCCCGGACGACGCCGAAAAGGCGGTCAAGTTCGGCGCCCAGGGCATAGGCCTGTGCCGTACCGAGCGCATGTTCAACGCCGTGGATCGCCTGCCGGTGGTGGTGGAAATGATCCTCGCCGAGGAGGCCGGTTCCCGCCAGGTGGCACTGGACAAGCTGCTGCCGATCCAGCGTTCCGACTTCAAGGGTATGCTCAAGGCCATGGCCGGTCGGCCGGTGACCATCCGCCTGCTCGACCCACCGATTCACGAATTCCTCCCCTCCGAGCATCAGCTGGAAGAGGAGCTGGATCAGCTCGAGCATCTGCGCGAAACCGTGCGCGGCATGAATATCCTCTCCGATGCGGTGGAATTCATGTATCGCACCGCCGATACCCATCCCCAGGTGAGCAAGATGGCCGATCCGCGTCTGGTGGACGAGGCCATCGAGAAAAAGGAGACCATGCTGAAGAAGGTCCGCGTCCTGTCCGAGGTCAACCCCATGCTCGGCCATCGCGGTGTGCGTCTTGGCATCACTTTCCCCGAGATCTACTCCATGCAGATCCGCGCCGTGCTGGAAGCCGCTGCCGAATGTATGCGTGAGGGCGTGGACGTCTTCCCCGAGATCATGGTGCCCCAGGTCTGTACCGTGCAGGAACTGACCCGGGTCAAGCACATCGTCGATTCGGTGCGCCAGGCGGTGGAGGCTCACTACAGCGTCAAGCTCAACTTCAAGTTCGGCTCCATGCTCGAAGTGGTGCGCGCCTGCATGCGCGCCGACAGCCTGGCGGAAGAGGCCGAGTTCTTCTCCTTCGGCACCAACGACCTCACCCAGGCCACCTTCTCCTTCTCCCGCGAGGACGCCGAGAACAAGTTCCTGCCCATGTACAACGAAAAGGCCATCCTCCACGACAACCCCTTTGAAGTGCTCGACCTCAAGGGCGTAGGCAAGCTGATGGAACTGGCAGTGAACTGGGGCCGTGGCAGCCGCCCGGGAATGAAGGTAGGCATCTGCGGCGAACACGGCGGCCACCCGGCCTCGATCAAGTTCTGCCACCGCATCGGTCTGACCTATGTCTCCTGCTCCGGCCCGCGCGTGCCCATCGCCCGCCTTGCTGCCGCCCACGCCGCCCTGCTCAGCGAGGGCGCAGCGGGCACGCAGGCGTTGTAAACAGCCGCCAGCAGATAGGACGCAGAGGGCGCAAAGTAGCGCAGAGAACGCAGAGAAGAATGAGGGAAAAAGCCCCTCGCCCCTTGGGGGAGACGACTGCAGGGATGCAGGAGGTAGAACAGCGTCTGGAACAGCTGTCGAG
>JADGBD010000330.1 GCA_015231665.1 Gammaproteobacteria bacterium | reverse complement strand
GCAGCCGCAACATCCACCCGGCCATCATCGTCGGGCGGATACAGTACAAGAAACACAACTACCGCCTGTTCAGCCGCTCACTGGGGCGGGGGCAAGGGGAGGTCAGACGGTTGTTTGGCCTGGAATAGTTGTCTTGTTTAGGTCCCAAAAGCTGTAGGAAAGGTATTGACCAAGTAAGGAGGTCTGATAATGAGTGATTCCGCTCAGGTGCTTGCCCAAGCGATCGCTGCTGGTTGGGATACCCCAGGTGGCGATATGATCGAGGCAATGCGGGGGGTGTTCGGCGACCGCTACCACAAACGATCGGCATCCAACCTGGACTCCGACAAGCCACCCTTCATCCGCAACGCCTACGGTCGCGGCGGTTCAGCAACCGAGCACGTGGCCTACGCCGGTTTCATCAACCCCGACAATCCACCCAGCGGCCCCTACGGCGGCATGAGCTTGGTCTGGTTTCCCAGCGAGGAAGGGTGTTTGATCAGCTTCGTCATCGGCACCCGAGGGTTAAGCCCTGACGAGGGCATCTTAACCCGTCCCGGCCACCGCCGGCGCATCGCCAGTCTGAGGCGCTATCTGGTAAGCCAAGGGGTTTCCGTCACTTGGTCCCGGCAAGATCCCGCGACAATTGGTGAGCCTGTGCCTTCACTGATTACACGCCAGTTGCCTGCATGGGATGCGGCCTTGAAGCGTTATGGCAACGAATTGTATTGCCTGGCAGTGGTACCCAAAGATAACGCCGAAATCGCCAGTCTGGTCGTCCAGGCGTTCCTGGACCTCTATGCCTACGAACGGGGCTGGGATGTGCTGATGAGCTATCAGGATGGTTTTTCTGACTACATTGCTGCCCTTCACGCCATGTGGCTTTCGACCCCTGGAGTCGATGTTGTAGTTGAACTGTTGCGAAAACGCCGTTTTGTAGTTCTCGAGGGACCACCGGGAACCGGTAAATCACGCCTCGCCGAGCAAATACTCGCTGACAACTATGCCAACAACGGACTGGTGACCCAATTTCATCCATCGACCACCTATGAAGACTTCGTTGCTGGGCTCTCTCCAGACATCGCCAACGAGAATTTGCGCTTTGAAGCCCGGCCGGGCCACCTCATGCTGGCAGCAGAAAGGGCCCAGGATAAGCCAGGTTTACTGGTAATCGATGAGATAAACCGGGCTGATTTGGGCCGGGTGCTCGGAGAAGCCATCTATCTGTTCGAAGCAGGCGCCGAAGGCCCACGGACGGTGCGAATTCCGCACAGGGTGAAGGGCTCGGATACCTTCACTTTGCCTGAGCAGCTGCACGTGATAGCAACCATGAACACGGCAGATCGCAGCATCGCAAAGATGGACCTTGCCATCCGCAGGCGCTTTGCCTTCGTCACCATGATGCCGAATCGTGATGTGGTCAGAGAGAACAGTACCGAGACCGGATTACGTCTCTTCGACGCCCTTTGCGATGTTTTCTTGGAATTCGCTCCCGACGATGCGCTGGCCCTGCTGCCCGGTCACTCCTACTTTCTGCTGGACGATGAGGGCGACAACACTTTGCGTACCCGTCTCCGTCACGAACTGTTACCGCTGCTCGATGACTACATCACCGAGGGTTATTTGGGTCCTGCCACCGGTTCGCTGTATGCGGTTCGCAACCAGATAGCCGATGCCATCGCCCTAATCGGTCAAGGCTAATCATGCCGAGAGGAACCACGGCTGTTCGGCGTAAACGTCGGCAGCATACTCAAGTGCGGCGGGGAGAAATCCATGTCGGTAAGGTGCCGCAATCGCAGGCGTTGGTGCATGGCGTCGATAACGGTTCTCCACTGGTCATTGATCCTACACCCTACATTGCACAGTCCCGTGACCCTGGCTGGGGAGCGTTTCTCGACGGTTTCCTGCAACGCAATCAACTGGCCTTCGATGCCCTTGGACTGCGTCCGCAAATTGTTTCGGGTCGCGATGGCGCCAGGCTCGAAATCAAACCAGGCATCAAAGCAGGTGCCATTCCACTCCGATCGGCGGTGACTGGTCAGATTGCCGGAGGTCTGATCATCAGGCCGCGATTTGGCTGGACTGGGATCGGTCGGGTTTTGAGCGCTACCGGGTGGGGTAGTGGGCCCCAATTTCTGACGCTGCCGTTGGTCCCTGGAAGCGGACGGGAGATTCCACCTTGGGTGCTTGCCGGGCCGGTTCTGCAAAGGCTTGCCAATATGCTCGCGCATTTACGACCTGGCTATCGAGAGCGCGCTGATATATGCGCCCACCCTCGTGGTCAGATCATCTGGAACCAATACCTACAAGCACAACTGCCCCGAGGCAACTGGCACCAATTGCCATGCCGGTTCAGTGAATTGGAACAGGACAGCCGTCTGCGTCAAGCCATCCGCTGGACCTTGGAGCACGTCCGCGCGGACCTCATTTCGGTCGGCAATGCCGATCTTTTTGCACTTCAACTTGTTTCCCAGATCAAACACTTGCTCGGACTGGTAAACGATGTCAACCCGCGCCGACCCCGCAAAGGGGAATTAGATCTGCAGTTCGGTGGACCATTGCAGGCGGATGTCCTGCGAGAGGGTTTGCGCGCCATGGGATGGATCGTAGATGAACGTGGTCTAGGCGGTGGCAGAAGCTCCGATGGACTTGCCTGGGCACTGCCCTTAGATCAACTTTGGGAACGCTATGTTGAGCATCTTGTTCGTGAGCACGCCAGCAGGACTAGAGGACAATTGCGCGTAGGCCGAAGCGGCGAGACGACCGTACCCCTACCATGGACCAATACCAGCATGAGGGCACTGGGCCACTTGGTGCCCGACTTCATTATCTATCGCGCCAATGAGATCGAAATCGTCGACG